>JAHFRC010000040.1 GCA_023259015.1 Nitrosomonadales bacterium
AAACCTGCCCTCCGGTTATTCCAATTTCCTTTCAGGATCAGAGCAGGGCAGCCAGATAATCCGCCGCCTCGCTTATGCCTGAGGGCGCAGGTGCAGGCGGTTTGGGCATCGCCCAGAGTTGATCGAGCGCGTTGCCCAGTTCGCCCGCGAGCAACGCTTCGCGCTGTACTTCCAGGCATGCGCCATGCTGTTGCAGCCATTGCACGAGGTACGGCTGTTCCGGCCAATCGCGGCGCGAAACATAGAGCACCGGCACGCCGGCGCATGCGGTTTCAGCGAAGGTGCCGTAGCCGGGCTTGGTCAACACGGCATCACTCGAAGCCAGCACATCGCCGAAAGGCAAGCCCAATGATTCAAATGACGCCATGTCATTCCGCTGCACTTGCCACCCTTGCGGAATTATCCAGCGCACATCCGGTAAATAAGGCCAGCGTTCCACCGTTATGCGGAATTCCATGCCGCCCATCGACAGCAGCACCAGTTTTTCGGCTTCACCCAGCCGCAGTTTTTCGGCGATGCGCCCGCGTTGGTTGCATCCTGTGCGCGCAATCGGGTTGATGTTGCGCGCGTTGGAAAGGTCCGGCATCGGCATGGCCGGCTGCACCTTCAGGAAGCATTCTGCGCCATTGTAGGCATCCAGCATCTGCGCATGAATCTTGCGGCTGGCTGCATCACCAACACAGTAATGGCGGTATATATCCGCCCAGTTCAGGCTGCACATGCCCACTGCGCGTAAACCCGCAGCACGCGCCGCAGCCAGCGGCAAATAAGGCGCGTTGGCCAGCAGCAGATCCGGTTTCAGTGCGCGCATGGCATGCGCCTCACGTTCCACTTTCTGTTCCCAGCCGGCGTGAAACGCGCGGTATGCAATGGCGCTTTCTTCCGCCTGCACGTCCACCGCATTCGCCATCTTCATTCCGAAATCGAACGCGACCGGAATGTGCTGAAAATCACAATGGAAACTCTTTTGCAACAGGAACAGAGGCGCCGCAGTGCGCAGCGTTATGTGCAGCCCATGAATGCGCCGCGCCATTTCGCTCACCACCGGCGCGGTCTGGCCGACATGGCCGAAGCCGTGTGATGAGATGTCGACCAGAAGGTGAGGCATGTTTTGGAGGCGGCGTTTTGTGCCGCTAATCGGGCAGCGGCAGGTGGAATGATGCCGGATCAGAGCTTGATGAAATGCTCGCGGTAATGCTTCATCTCGTTGATTGATTCGTAGATATCGGCCAGCGCCTCATGCTTGCCGTGTTTTTTCGCGCCTTGCACCATGTTCGGCTTCCAGCGCCTGGCCAGTTCCTTGAGCGTGCTCACGTCAAGGTTGCGGTAATGGAAATAGTCTTCCAGCTTCGGCATCCAGCGCGCGAGGAAGCGGCGGTCCTGGCAGATGGAATTGCCGCACATCGGTGAAGCGCGGTTCGGCACATATTCCTTGAGGAATTCGACCATCTGCGCTTCCACATCCGTCTCGCACAGCGTGGAAGCTTTCACCTTGTCGACCAGGCCGGATTTGGAGTGCGCGGATTTATTCCAGTCATCCATGTTATCCAGCACGCTGTCCGCTTGATGCACCACCAGCACGGGAGACTCGGCAATGGTTTCCAAGAAGCTGTCGGTGATGACCATTGCCACTTCGATGATGCGGTCGGTGTCCGGAAACAAGCCGGTCATTTCCATGTCTATCCAGATAAGGTTATCCTGATTTTGTGCCATAATCATTCCGTGTTAAAGCTGCCAGATGCATATTGTGGCATAGAGGCACCGTTTCACGCCATTCCAAATTGCATACATTAATGACCGCATTCCAGTTTTCCATTCTGTTTGCCGCTGCACTGCTGTTGACCACGCTAGCCAGGTTATGGCTGGCGCAACGCCATCTCGCGCATATTGCGGCGCATCGCGGCGCCGTACCGCAAGCGTTCAGCGAAAAAATCGACCTGTCCGCGCACCAGAAGGCGGCGGATTACACCAGCGCCAAAACGCGCTTTTCCATGCTGGGTATGTTGTTCGATGCCGCACTGCTGCTCGCCTTTACGCTGGGCGGCGGCATACAGTGGATCAGCGATGCCTGCCTGCGCACTTTCAGCACCCCCATCGCACAGGGCATGGCTGTCATCGTCAGCGTGCTGCTGCTTTCCTCGCTACTGGAAATGCCGTTCGGCCTGTACCGCACCTTTGTCATCGAGGCGCGCTACGGTTTCAACAAGATGACGCTGGCGCTGTACCTGGCCGATGCTTTGAAAGGGTTGTTTCTCGGCGCTGTGCTCGGCCTGCCGCTGATGTACGGCGTGCTGTGGCTGATGGGGCGCATGGGGGGCAACTGGTGGCTGTATGTGTGGGGCGTGTGGATGGCCTTCAACCTGCTGCTGCTGTTCATCTACCCCACGTTCATCGCGCCGCTGTTCAACAAGTTCCAGCCGTTGCAGGATGAAGCGCTCAGGGCGCGCATCGGGGCGTTGCTGGGAAAGTGCGGCTTCACTGCCAGCGGGCTGTTCGTGATGGATGGCTCCAAACGCAGCACGCACGGCAACGCCTACTTCACCGGTTTCGGCAAGACCAAGCGCATCGTATTCTTCGACACGCTGCTGGAGCGCCTCACTCCGGAAGAAATCGAGGCGGTGCTGGCGCATGAACTCGGGCATTTCAAGCACCGCCATGTGGCGAAACGCATCGTGGCCACATTTGCGTTGAGCTTGGGTTTCCTGTGGCTGCTGGCGCAACTGATGCAGGCCGGCTGGTTCTATCAGGGGCTTGGGGTCACCACGCAGTCTACCGCCCTCGCGCTGCTGCTGTTCTTCATGGTGCTGCCGGTATTCAGCTTCCTGCTGCAGCCGCTGATGTCGGCGTATTCGCGCAGGCACGAGTTCGAGGCGGATGCCTACGCCGCGCAGCAAACCGATGCCCGCGACATGGCCAGCGCTCTGGTGAAGATGTACCAGGACAACGCCTCGACGCTGACACCCGACCCGTTGTATTCTACGTTTTACGATTCGCATCCGCCCGCACCGGTGCGCATCGCCCGCCTGCAAACTTTATGAGGAGAATATTCATGAAACGAATTGCCACACTAACCCTGCTTCTTGCCGCCGGCAGCGCGCTGGCTGCTCCCTTTCCGGACGGCAACCCAAAGACCGGAAAAAAATTGTTTGACCAGTACAAATGCAACAGCTGCCACAAAGACAAAATGGGCGGAGACGGCAGTGCCATATTTACGCGCCGCGACCACAGGGTAACCAGCCCGCAAGGAATGCTCGAGCAAATGACCATGTGCTCCGGCGCTCTTGGCAAGAGCCTTACCCCGCAGGAACAGCAACATCTCGGCGCATACCTCAACCAGCGTTACTACAAATTCAAGTGAGCGCCATGGCGGCCGTATGCGACTTGACCAACAAACAATGCAAGCCCTGCGAGGGCGGCGTGCCGCCGCTGCCGCAGGATGAAATAACCGCCATGATGAAGCAGCTCGATGGATGGGCGCAGCACGGCAGCAGCATCGGCAAGACATTCGAGTTCAAGAATTATTACCAGACCATGGCGTTCGTGAACGCGGTGGCGTGGCTATCCCACCGAGAAGACCACCACCCCGACCTGAATGTGGGTTACAACAAGTGCCGCGTGGAATACTCCACCCATGCCATCGGCGGCCTGTCGGAAAACGATTTTATTTGCGCCGCCAAGGTGGATGCCTTGTTCAAGGTTTGATTCCACTGCAAGGACAAATCATCGCGGCGTTCGGCCGTCACTATCTGGCCGAGCTGGCAAATGGCAGCTTGCTCGAATGCGTTCCGCGCGGGAAAAAAAGTGAAGTGGCCTGCGGGGATTTCGTTGAACTGGGGCGCACGGCTGATCCTCCAGCATCGTTCAGGACAGATACTTCGACTGCACCCAGGGCAGGCGGCCAGGCAGTCATCGAAGCCATCCTGCCGCGCAAGACCCTGCTCTATCGTTCTGTCGCGCATCGCGAAAAACTCATTGCCGCCAATGTAACGCAACTGATCGTGGTGGTGGCCGCCGAGCCTTCATTCAACGACGAATTGCTGGCACGCTGCCTGGTGGCCGCATACAGCCAGCAACTGGAAACCCTGATCGTGTTGAATAAGTGCGACCTCGCCGCGCAGGCCGCAACGGCCCGTGCGCAACTCGCGCCCTACCGCGCCATCGGCTATCGGGTGCTGGAACTCTCCGCCAAGAAAAACGCCACACCGTTATTGCCTTATCTGCAAGGCCACACCAGCGTGCTGGTCGGGCAATCCGGCATGGGCAAATCCACCCTCATCAACTCGCTGCTGCCGGATGCCCATGCGGCCACGCGCGAAATATCCAGCGCGCTGGATTCCGGCAAGCACACCACCACGCACGCACGGCTATATCACCTGAATGCGGACAGCCATTTGATCGACTGCCCCGGCGTGCAGGCATTCGGGCTGCATCATCTGACCCTCGGCGACATCGAGGAGGGCTTCGCCGAATTCGCCGCCTATCGCGGCCAGTGCCGCTTCAACAACTGCCGCCACTTGCACGAACCCGGCTGCGCGCTACGCAAGGCAGCGGCAGAAGGAAAAATCAGCATGCGCAGGCTGGAATTGTTCCAGCAGATCAGCCGGAGCGGGGCTGTTTGATCGGGAAAAGGCAGTGTCTCCCAATAACCATCGGGCGCTAATTTGCAATATACTGAATACCTCTAGAGAAACGCAGATTTACTCCGTTCGTGGTGAGCCTGTCGAGCCATGATCAGTTATCAAAAACACCCTTCGACAAGCTCAGGGCGAACGGAACGATTAAATCCACGTTTCCCCAGCTTACCGCCTGATGTAGTTCACGTTGGTAGCTTACGTCGGTTTTAGGCCTGAGTGTTTTAATTGGATAAATGGGAAATCGTATGGAAAAATTGCGTGTACTGGCCGTACTCCTGGTAATTATCGCTACGGCGGCCATGGCGCCAACCAGTTTTGCTGGTAGCGACCGTTTGATAATGAGCATGACTCCAGGGCGTATGGTTCAGAATAAACTGATCCACTTGCGCTTCCTGAAACCCGATGGTGTTGCGCTCGAAAGTGATGTATTGGAAAAAATGGTCATCAGGGAGCAGGATTGCACTACAGGCCATGTTTTTGAAATGGCCACAGATTACAAGATGGGATATGAACCGGAGAAGAAGCTGGTGGGTATCTATTTGCCCATCCATACGTGGGAAAATAAAACCCTCTGTTTCAGTGTTCCCGGCATCGGAAAGGTTGAAAGGAGTTTTACCGCTGCGGACATTAATGGCCACTCCATCCAACTGGAAGTTGCTCCGTAGCTGGTGCGCATGACGCCATTGTTAATGCGCAATAATCCATACCCCCGCCACGCCCCGGTTTCGCCATTTCAACTTTCCTGCCAGTGCCATGCCAACGCTTCTGCGGCAGGCGCGAGAATGGTTCCGGTTTGGTTACGGTAATGATCAGCATGGTTAGTTACGAATTCATGGAGAAAAGATTCATAAATTCAAAAGATAAATATTTTGCAAAGGCGCCTGCCGGCAAGTAGTAACTGTCACCTGATGGGACAGAAGGATTGCCGAAACAGGATTGCCTGTGGAAGCAACGGCCTGTCAGGGCTGCATATATGGGGCTGAAGCCGCTGCAACATCTCCGGCAGTAACAAAATACGCATCAATACCGAAACCAACGCGCGGTAAGTTATCATAGCGTCACATGGGGGAGGCTCCGGCGTCATGGACAAGATTAAAAATTATCTTCTGCAAAGGTTCGAGCAGGTTTTTGTGTTTATGGTGCTGTTGGCCACGGCGAGCATCAATTTCTTCGTGCCGTACAAACTTGCATTCCTCAACTTCTATTTCCTGCCCATCATTCTGGGCGGGTACTACCTTGGTAAGCGGCTTGCAACACTGGGGGCGGTTTTTTGCATCCTGGTGGTAACCGGTTTTGTTTATTTGCGGCCGGAGATTTTTTTCATCGATTCCAGCGATGTTGTAATTTACTCTCAGGTGGCGGTATGGGGAGGGTTCCTGATTTTGTCCGGCGTGGTGGTTGGCAGCCTGCATGAGCGTCTCATGGAAAAAGTCAGCTCGGCACGGGAACTCAACGATGAACTCCAGCTGCGCCAGGAGGAATTGGGGAAGGCCAATGCCTCGCTCAAGGATCACAGTGAGAACCTGGAGCAGCGGGTCAAGGAGCGCACAGTCGAGCTGGAACAATCGCGCAATGCCATCGAAAGCATGAAACAGAAAGTGGAAGGCGCGCTCTATGCGACCATGGATCCGGTAGTAGTCAACCTCATGATCGAGGGGAAGTTGCAAAACGAGAAGCGTGACGTCAGCCTGCTGTTTTCCGATCTGGTGAACTTCACCACCTACTCGGAGAACCATCCGCCGGAGGTGGTGATCGGCGACCTCAACCGTTACCTGCAAGACATGGAACCCATCATCCTTGCCTACCATGGGCACCTTGATAAATACATGGGCGACGGCATCATGTGCGAGTTCGGCGCACCGGTGAGTTTTCCCACTTTCCGCACCATGTCGGTCATTGCAGCCATGAAAATGCAGCAGCAGATACGCAAGCTCGAGCACCCATGGGAGATGCGCATAGGCATCGCCACCGGCCCGGCTTTTACCGGCATCATCGGCAATAAACGCAAGACCTATACCGCCATCGGCGATTCCGTGAACCTGGCGGCGCGCCTGGAAAAAGCCTGCACACCCGGAGGCGTGCTGATTGACCGCAATACCTATGACGGTGTGGCCTATTGCGTGGAAGCGCGCAAGCTGCGCAAGCTGGGATTGCGGCAATCTGATCTGGAAAAAACCACGCAACTGATGGGACTTCTCGAATGTGTCGAGCAATCCCCGAAGGACGGCGATATGCATTACCGCATTGCCTGCCTGAACCTTGAACTGAACGAGCCGCATGAAGCCATCCTTCATCTGGAGCAAGCGCTGGAGCTTGACCCGGGGAATACCAGTTTCAAGGTGCTTTACGCCGAAGCGGGGCTCAAGGCCAAGGAAATGGAGCGCATCAGCGTCAAGGGCAAGAAGCAGCGTATCGAGGCTTATGAAGTGCTCGGATTCAAGGATCCCTTTTGCAACAGGGAAAAAATTCCTGCAAGGCTGCGCCAGGAACTAAGCGACGCCGCAGGCATGATCAGGATTCCCAATGACCTTATCCTGCCGGTGGAGGTGCTGGAAGATTCCATCGGGCGATCCAGCGTCGTGGCGGCCTTGTCCTATATGCTGGCGGGCGGGATGAGACTTTCGGAAAAGGAAAAACTGGATATAGCGAACGCGGCTTTCCTTTCCGACATCGGCAAGGAGGCTGTCCCCGCGCATTTGCTCAATCGCAGCAATGAACTTGCCGGAAGCGAACTCGACATCTTCCGGCAATACCCGGTCGAAGGCAGCCACATCCTGCGCAAGCTGGGTTATGAAAATCCCGCCATGATTGAAATTGTCATGCACACGCATGAATGCTGGAACGGCAGCGGTTATCCGGGCGGGCTGAGCGGGGAGAGAATACCTCTGGGATCGCGCATTGTGGCGGTCGCCGACGCTTATGACACACTGACCTCGCAACGGATTTACCGCCAGCCATGGGCGCGCCACGCTGCGCTGGGAGAAATTCGCCGATGGACCGAGCTTGGCGTGTTCGACCCGTCGGTGGTCGCTGTGCTATCCAACCTCATGGATGAGCAATAAACCCATTGGATTATTTGCGGACAAGTTCTAAGTAATTTTCAAGGCCTGTAACCCGCACCGCTCCATTTGCAGCCCATCAAGTTGCGATTGACTGCGCCAATTTCCGGCCAAGAGCCTCTTCAGGTTTCTTCAATGCCATGCTGGCGCATATAGCTGCGAATTCTTTCGGCGTGATCCTTGTCATCCTCATTCAAGCTCTGGAATAACTTGATGGCTTCTGAAGGGTATATTGCTTGCTGCATGGCGTTCTGGAAGTGTGCTTCCCCCGCCAACTCTTCCAGTTTGACGGCAAGATTGAGCGCGGCAGCCCTCGATGGAGGATTGTCGCCTTTTTCCTGCTGGAGTATGTTTGCCAGTTCATTGTTGGCATTAACCAGGGCTGCCACGGAAGTGCCAACAAGTTCATCAGGAAACATTCCGGCATCCAGGAAAAATTGTTTCCCGTTCCTGAGCAGCGCGGCGTGATTTTTTTCTTCGATGGCTATTTTCCACCAGAAACCGGCGTCTTCAGGGAACCTGTGATGGAAACTGAGATAAATTTCAGCCACATTGAGCTCAAGCTGGATGGCCTCTTCTATCAGTTGATGCAAGTTCTCGTTCATTGGCTGCTTTCAGTTTTCATTGTGCTGACGGGAAAGTGTCTTGCAACATCGCCATCATAACTGAAACCATGGCGGTTATCTTCAAAACGCATGGGCGAAGGTGGCAGCGGAGTATCATACGCACCCTGCGCGCATCGGCTCCAACATAGCTAACCATCACAGAGGCCTGCATTGACTTCCATCCAAAGCGTCCTGGCTGCATTCACCATTATCCTGATCGACCTCATGGGGCGGGCAGGGCTGGACAAGGTGCTGGCATTGTCCGGCGGCCCTGCAATGGTCGCGCTGTGGGCGCAGTTGCAATCCGTAATGGAATTGGCCGGCAGCGTGGCAAATACCGGGGTGGTGCAGGGGTTGACGGTGTTGGTCGCCCAGGTGCGCGACCCGCGCGACGAGCGCAACCTGCTGCAAAGCGCGCTCAAGCTGGGGCTGGGTGTTTCGCTGGCAATGGCGCTGGTTATAACGCTGGCCGCGCCCCTGCTGGCGGCATGGCTCACCCATGGAAATATCGAAGCCGGGCTGTTTTTGCTGGCTGCATTGGCCGGCTGCATCACGGTCATCCCCGCCACGCTCAATGCCTACTGGCTGGGCAAACACCAGCAGCAGCGCATGTTGGGGCTGGCTTTGCTGACCAGCGCCACCTGTTTGCTGGTGGCGGCGGGCGCATGGATGGGACTATCCCTGCGCGGGCTGATGCTGGTGCAATGCAGTGTGATTCTGGTTATCGGCGGCGCAATCTGGCGCTATTTGCGCAAGCTGACGCAAGCTGCCAACGGGCAGTCAGATGGGGCCGGTTATCTCGGCAAGCTGGCGAAATTCGTGCCGGTCGGCATTGCCATCGGCATCATGAGCCCGGTCTCGATGCTACTGATACGCGGCCTGCTGTCCGGCATGCTGTCATGGGAAAATGTGGGATTCCTGCAGGCGCTGTGGCGCTCCAGCGATTGGGTGACTGCCACGGCAGCCGGGGTGCTGTCGCTGATCTTCCTGCCGCGTTTCAGCAGCACTTACGGGTCGGGACGCTTCAAGGGTGAAATGCTGCGTGCGGGCGTGCTCGTGCTGGTTCCAGCGGCGTGCCTGCTGCTGTTCATCTTTTTCAACCAGCGCGCCATGCTGGCAACACTGTACGATGCGCGCTTTGCGGTGAGCGATGAAACAACCGCGCTGTTCATGTTGGGCAGTTGGGTGCGTATTGCCTCCTGGGTGTTCCTGTTCGGCCTGTTTGCCGCGCGCCGCACACGGCTGATTGTGGCAGGAGAAGTGTTGTCGCTTCCGCTTCTTGCGCTGCTGCTGTGGCTGTTCGCCGACGGCATGACGCTGGAACGGACCGCGCTGCTATATCTGGCCAGCTATATTATCTATCTCGGTTTCAATGCCGCCGCATTGCTGTATTCATCGCACAATTCAACTTATGCGCACCACAACCGCTGATAGGCAGGATCGGCCAACCTGATTGCGCACATCCTGCCCGTTTTGCTTTAGCATACACGGTGCCCAATACTAAGGAGAACATCATGTTACGCATCGCACTGTTGTGTGGGTTGTTGTCAGTCAACACCCTGGTGAGCGCCGAAGCGGAGCCGTTTAACCGTGTGGACTTTCAGGTAGAGGCCGTCCGCGAAGTGGCCAATGATTTATTGACAGCCAGCATGACGGTAGAAATCCAGGACAAGCAGCCTGGCCATGTCGCCCGGCAAATCAACGCCGCGCTCAACGATGCGCTCAAAAAAACCTCCGCGTTCAGCACCGTGAAAGCCAGCAGCGGCAACCAGAGAACCTACCCGGTGTACGGCAAGAACAACCAGATAGATGCCTGGCGCGGCCATGGCGAGATTCGCCTGGAGAGCCGTGACTTCAAGGCGGCAAGCGAACTCATCATGCAGTTGCAGGCTACCCTGCAACTCGGCGGGGTGCAATTCACCATCGCGCCGGACACCCGCGCCCAAACCGAAAATGCGTTGATTACCGAAGCCATCAAGGCCTTCCGGGCGCGCGCCGAAACGATACGCACAGCGGTGGGCGCGCAGTCCTACAAGACAGTGCATATTTCGATCAACAACGGCGGCGTGCCGCCACATTATCCGGTGCAGATGATGCGCGGCGCAGCAATGGCGGAAGCGGCGGTTCCCGCGCCGGAATTCGCCGGGGGCGAGAGCCGCATGACGGTGCAAATCAGCGGCACTATTGAAACTCAATAAATCCAAATCACGAAGAGCTGGTGGAACTGCTGATGCAACTGACTAAGAACTTGTCCGTAAATAATCCAACTATGCGACCAAAGAGCGGTTGCCAAGTGTCCGGTTAACGAAGTCATCGAAGAAGAACAAAGTGTCAAGTGTAAGGCCTCGCCTTGCTCTCCGTGCGATTGCCGCACGTGGCATCACCGAGGCCGATGTGGCTGGCGCAATTGCCGTGCCTGCCTAAACTCTGCAATCTGTTCTCCAGCAGTAACCGGAACGCCTACCATAAAAATCCTGCATGGACAATATGCCGATTATCTAGGCCGGGCAATATAGTTCTAGGCCGAAATGCATATGGTTAAGCGCAGGATTGTGTGAGAGCATCCCTCAAACTTGAATTTGAAGAATTGAATTACATACGCGCCATAAAGCTGTTGGCAAGTTCAAGTTGTTCACGGGGTTAATGGAGGCAAAGCATGGAGCCTGACCCTGATTGATCATGAAAATAAAAAAAATAAAAAAGAGGTCAACGTTACCCAATGAGCCGGATGGCGGATACAAAAACGTGGCGGTGTCGAGCTTGGCGAGGCGGGCCGGTCAGCGTGTCGAATAATCAGGGGGCGTGATGGGTATTCCAGCATTTGATATTGGGAAAAATATTCGGCATGCCTTACGGTTGATCGTTTTTGTCGCGATTACTTCGATGGCGATGATTTCACCTTCTTACGCTGAAGGTACAGCATACAGTGCTGTAATAAGGTATTGGTACCACATAAGTAATGATACTACTCCGATCCCGCAATTTGCGACCCCAGAGGAAGCTTGCACCTCCATTCCTCGCACTTTAGGATATGCAGGGCTTGTTAATTATGAGATGGGCTATTGTTACTTCCCTGATCCATATCACAGTGGCCAAATTGTATCCTATTATCTAATTTATCCAATTTATGGCCTTATTGCGCATTCTTCTTGTCAACTTGCGGCTACTTCGAGTTACGGAATGGCCTGCACCTGTATTCCCGGATACAAGCCCGACTTTACTAAAACAAGCTGTGTGGCACTCAATGCGCCGATCCAGCCGAAGAACTCAGGTTCATGTTCGGAGCAACAATCTGCTTGCACTAACCCGATAAACAGCGGCGCCGGTAATAAATACCAGCGCGAAACAGATTATTCAGGCACAGGCGAATACCCATTACGGGGCGAGCGCAGCTATGACAGCGGAGGCGCCACGCCATCGGTGATCGAAACGACAATGTGGGGCTCCCAATGGCGCGGTTTTTACGATCGTTCCATCGCGGTCATCACCATTAAAACATATGCCACTACTGCAATCCTCAAGCGTGAGGATGGCAAGCAATACTACTACAGTCTGGTGAACGGAGCTTGGGTAGGTGACGCCGATGTGATGGGCGCATTGCTTCGCCAGACCAACGGCGGAGGCGTGGTGACCGGCTGGACCTATACCAACGAGCATGATGAAGTCGAGACCTACGATGCGAACGGCAAACTGGTATCGATCACCAACCGTGCGGGATTGATCCAGGCCCTGACCTACAGCGACGGCACGGCAGGCGCCAATGGCGGTTATGTGCTGGATGCCGCCGGCATCCAGACCGCAACCATACTGCCCGCCGGGCGCCTGATCCGCGTTATGGACCCGTCAGGCCGCACCCTGCAGTTTGGATACGATGCCGCAGGCCGTACCGTCAAGATGACCGACCCTGCGGGCGGCGTGTACAGCTACGCCTACAGCGGAACCCTTGCAACGGATAACCTCACCGCCGCCACCTACCCTGACGGCAAGACCCGCACCTATTTGTACGGAGAAACCGCCAACGTCTCCGCCACACCGAATGCGGGAGTCAGTTACGCCCATGCGCTTACCGGCATCATAGACGAGAACGGCGCCCGCTATGCCAGTTGGACCTATGATGCCGCAGGCCTTGCCGTATCGAGCGAGCATGGCGCCATGGGAAGCGGCATCGACCACGTCGGCCTCGCCTACGGCACGCCGGATGCATCCGGCAACAGCACCACCAGCGTCACCGACGTCAGGGGTGTCACCCGCACCTACACTTTCAGCACCTTGTTGGGTGTGGTCAAGAACACCGGTATCAGCGGCCAGCCGTGCAACGGCTGCAGCAATGCCTTTACCTATGACGCCAACGGCAACATGGCTTCGCGCACCGACTTCAACGGCAACCGCACCTGCTACGCCTACGATCTGACCCGCAACCTCGAAACGGTGCGCATCGAAGGCCTGCCATCGGGCAGCGCCTGCCCAGCCAACCTTGCGACGGCCACCATCACCGGAGTCGCCCGCAAGATCACCACCCAATGGCATGCGACCTACCGTTTGCCTGCCTTGGTTGCCGAACCGTTGCGCATCACCACCTACTACTACGATGCCAGCGGCAACCTCAGCAGTAAAGCCATCCAGCCCACCACCGACACGAATGGTGGAGCAGGAGCCAGCGCCACAGCCAACGGTACTCCACGCGCCACCAGCTACACCTACAACGCGGCCGGCCAGGTTCGGAGCGTAAACGGCCCGCGCACCGACACAAACGACACTACGCAATACGACTACGATACGCAAGGCAACCTCATCAGCGTCACCAACGCCTTGAATCAAACCACCGATGTTGGCGGGTATGACGCCAACGGGCGCCCACATACAATCACCGGCCCCAACGGCCTCTTCACCAGCCTGACCTATGACGAACGCGGCCGCCTCACCAGCCGCAATGTCGGAGGAGAGACCACCTTCTACACCTACGATGGCGTCGGCAACCTGACCGGCGTCGCCCTGCCAACGGGCGCCGCCTACACCTACACCTACGACGCCGCGCATCGCCTCACGCAAATAACCGACGCACAAGGCAACATGCTTACCTATACTCTGGATAATGCCGGTAATCGCACCTACGAAGAAATCCGGGATACAAATAACAACATTGCCCAGAAACACAGCCGCGTATTCGACACCCTGAACCGCCTGTACCAGGACATCGGCGCGGTCAACCAGGTCACCACGTACACGTACGACAACAACGGCAATCTCAAGACTGTCACCGATCCTTTGAACCGGCTGACCACCAACGTCTATGATGCCCTGAACCGCCTGAATAAAGTCACCAATCCCGACAACGGCATCATCCAATATGCCTACGACGGGTTGGACCAACTCACCCAAATCACCGACCCGAGGAGTCTCATCACCAGTTACAACCGCGACGGCCTGAATAACCTCAACCAGACCAACAGTCCCGACACCGGCGCCACCGCCGCCACCTATGATGCCGCAGGCAATGTGCTCACCAAAACCGATGCCAAAGGGCAAACCGCCACCTATACCTATGACGCATTGAACCGCATCACCGGCATCACATACACTGGCGCCCCGGCCCAGTCCGTCACCTACCAATACGATCAGGGTGCGAACGGCATCGGCCACCTCACCGGCATCAGCGATGCGACGGGTACAGCCAGCTACACCTACGGCCAGCACGGACGCCTCACCGGCGAAACCGATCAAGAGTATGGAGCGGCCTACACCACAACCTATGCCTACGACACACAGGGCAGATTGACCGGTATCACCTACCCGTCGGGCAGGCTGGTCAACTACACCTATGACACCCAAGGCCGCATCAACGGCATTGCCACAAGCTACAACGGCCAGAACCAAGCGCTTGCAAGCAACATCGCCTACCGCCCTTTCGGCGGTATGCAGAGCTTTGCCTATGGCAACGGCCAAACCTACACCCGCTTGGCCGACCAGGATGGGCGCATTGCCAGCTATACCCTCAACGGACAGATCAGAACGATCGGCTATGACGCCGCATCGCAAATAACAACCATCGGCGAACCGTCCAGCCCGGCCAACGTTGCCAACTACAGCTATGATCCGATGAGCCGCCTGACCGGCTTCATTCAGGGAAGCACCGGGCAGAACTTCGGCTATGACAATGCGGGCAACCGAACCACAAAAACCATAGGCAGCAGCAACACCGCTTATACCTATGGCGCCACGAGCAACTGGCTCACCGCCATTGGCAGCCAAGCCGTCAGCCATGATTACAACGGCGCCACCACCGCTGATGGCGCGAGACAATACAGCTACGACGCACGGGGACGCCTCATCCAGGCCACCACGACACAAGGCGCCATCAATTACGAAGTGAACGCGCTGGGGTTGCGAGTCCGCAAACAAGTGCCGTATGGCGACACCGACACCGTCTACCACTACGACAACCAAGGCCGCCTGATCGGCGAAAACCCTGTCGGCGATATCAAGTTCACCCGCGAATACATCTATCTGGGCGATGTTCCTGTGGCGGTGATGCAATGAGGGCGCCAGGGGTGCAGAGAAGCAAAGGGGGTGGCATGAGAAGCACGAACCAAATCAGAACGACCCTGCTGCGCCTGGCGGCGTTCATTTGCTTCCTGACCGCCTTCCCGGCCTGGGCTGGCGTAGACCTGGTGATGAGCTCGCTGACGGCGGCGGCGAGCGTGGCGGCCGGGGCCGGCCTCGCCATCACCGACACCGAGACGAACATCGGGACGGACGGGATGACGGCCAGCGGCCACCGCATTC
>JAHFRC010000041.1 GCA_023259015.1 Nitrosomonadales bacterium
GGCAAAGCGTAACAGGATTGCGGTGCAGCGGACATCGATACCAGTTTGCAAAGTGGATTTCTGTCGTTATATATAACAAATGGCTCGGTAGCTCAGTCGGTAGAGCAGAGGACTGAAAATCCTTGTGTCGGTGGTTCGATTCCGCCCCGGGCCACCAGACAAATCAAGGACTTCAAGTTGACGCTTTAGGCCACCTTGGTTTCAGTGTGACAAAAATGTGACAAAGCTATCACATTCCCACCACGACCAGTCTCAATGCGGCTTGCCGCTGCTGCCAAGTGTTCTGTTGCAAACTTGGCGTAACGATCCACCATAGTACGGCTTTTCCAACCTCCCAACTCTTTCAGTTCATCGCACGATGTTCCGTTTTGACGATGCCATGATGCCCAAGTGTGTCTGAGATCATGAAAGCGGAGGTCACCCAATCCGGCCTTTACTACTGCGCTACGCCATGCACGACGGGAAACTCCCGAACTGATAGGCTGACCGCAATAAGTGAAGCAGAATTGCTTGTGCTTTCCGATTTGTTCTTCCAGCACGGTTACCGCATTATGGTTTAACGGAACACCTCGCGGCGTGCCATTTTTTGTGTGGTTCAGCCAAGCGGTATGCCTGACCAAATCCACCCGGTTCCACTCTAGTCCGGTTATCTCTTGTGCCCGACAACCTGTTGCCAGTGCAAAGCGAGCTAGTGCGGCAATATGCGGAGGACAAAACGAAAGCAATTTTTCCGCCTCTTGCCGAGTCAGCCAGCGATCACGTTCAACTTCGCCGGGCAGAAGTTTTATCTTCGGGATGGAATCTATCCATTGCCACTCATCACGAACCATACGCAGAATTGCGCGCATCGGCTTGAGGAGCCAATTGATCATGGATCTCGATAGGTTGCTCATGAGCACAAATGGATAGAGGAACCAGCGTTACTGCAAGAATAAAGAAAATGAATTTCATTGTGGAATTTTACGCCCAGAGCCTAGGGAGGCGCAGATTTATTCCGTTCGAGGTGAACTTGATGAAGCTGCTGGCCATCCGACTAGGCTGGCAGAAGGTACCCGTCTAGTCGTTGGGTATGTCGAATCATGGTCGGAATAACATAACAAATCAACTATCATTTATCGATGCGAAACTTTTCGGTACTGTTTTCTGCATTCAACTTGTTGCTTCCAGAAACTCATTCCATTTTGCATAAAAAACACCAATAATCCCGTATCCCTACAGCAGGAGAACATCATGCCTTATGTCAACATTCGCATTGCCGGCACTCTCAGCCGCGCACAGAAATCCAGAATCGCAGAAGAAATCACCGACACGCTGGAACGCATTGCACTCAAGCCGAAATCTTACACCTACATTGCCTTTGATGAACTGCCGGACGAAAACTGGGCGATCGCCGGCAAGCTGTTGGATGAGGAATAGCGCCTTACCCAAACAGATGGTCAGATGCGCTTCGACTAACGCCGCATGAGGCGCCGCGATAGAGAGCATCGAGAAACCTTACCCGGATAAGGTAGGGCATATAAGGAACGTGTTGTGATCAAGCTTTGCTATATAACTGGCTGCCCTGCTGCACAAATTCCACCGCTTTCTGTTCCATGCCTTTGCTGAGCGCGGTTTGTTCGTCCACACCTTGAGCGGCGGCGAAATCGCGCACGTCTTGGGAGATTTTCATCGAGCAGAAACTCGGGCCGCACATCGAGCAGAAGTGTGCGACCTTGGCCGATTCCTTGGGCAGGGTCTCGTCGTGGAATTCGCGCGCCTTGTCCGGGTCGAGGCCGAGGTTGAACTGGTCTTCCCAGCGGAATTCGAAGCGCGCCTTGCTTAGCGCGTTATCGCGCACCTGCGCGCCGGGATGGCCCTTGGCGAGGTCGGCGGCGTGCGCGGCGATCTTGTAGGTGATGATGCCTTCCTTCACGTCGTCCTTGTCCGGCAGGCCGAGGTGTTCTTTCGGCGTGACGTAGCACAGCATGGCGGTGCCATACCAGCCGATCATCGCCGCGCCAATCGCTGAGGTGATGTGATCGTAGCCGGGGGCGATGTCCATGGTGAGCGGCCCCAGAGTATAGAACGGCGCTTCGTGGCACCACTTGAGTTGCAGCTCCATGTTCTCCTTGATCATATGCATCGGCACATGGCCGGGGCCTTCGATGATGGTCTGCACGTCGTGCTTCCACGCCACTTGCGTGAGTTCGCCCAGAGTCTTGAGTTCGCATAATTGCACCTCGTCGTTGGCGTCGTAGATCGAGCCGGGGCGCAGGCCGTCGCCTAACGAAAACGCCACGTCGTAGGCCTTCATGATTTCGCAGGTTTCCTCGAAATGGGTGTAGAGGAAACTTTCCTTGTGGTGCGCGAGACACCATTTCGCCATGATGGAGCCGCCGCGCGAAACGATCCCGGTCATGCGCTTCGCGGTCATCGGCACATAGCGCAGCAGTACGCCGGCATGGATGGTGAAGTAGTCCACGCCCTGCTCGGCCTGCTCGATCAGCGTGTCGCGGAACAATTCCCATGTGAGCTCTTCAGCGCGGCCATCCACTTTTTCCAGCGCCTGATAAATCGGCACGGTGCCAATCGGTACGGGCGAGTTGCGGATGATCCATTCGCGCGTCTCATGGATGTGCTTGCCGGTGGAAAGGTCCATCACCGTGTCGCCGCCCCAGCGAATCGCCCAGGTCATCTTCTCGACTTCTTCCTGAATGCTCGACCCTAATGCCGAGTTACCGATGTTGGCGTTGATCTTTACCAGAAAATTGCGTCCGATGATCATCGGCTCAACTTCGGGATGGTTGATGTTAGCCGGGATGATGGCGCGGCCACGCGCGATTTCGTCGCGTACGAATTCCGGCGTGATGATTTTCGGGATGCTTGCGCCGAAACTTTCGCCGTGGTGCTGGGTACGCAACAAATCGGAAAGCCCCTCGATTTTTTGGTTCTCGCGGATGGCGATGTATTCCATCTCCGGTGTGATGATGCCCTGGCGCGCGTAATGCATCTGCGTGATATTCATGCCCGCCTTGGCGCGGCGCGGCGCGCGCTTGAGGTTGAAGCGCAGCTCCGCCAGCGTCGGATCGGCAAGGCGTTGCTGGCCATAAGTCGAGCTGGGCGCAGAAAGTTGTTCGGTGTCGTTGCGTTCCACGATCCAGCCTTCGCGCAGCGCAGGCAGGCCGGAACGGATGTCTATCTTTGCCGCCGGGTCGGTGTAGGGGCCGGAACAGTCGTACACATAAATCGGCGGGTTTTTTTCCGCGCCCATCCCGGCAGGCGTGTCGGCCTGCGAGATTTCGCGCATCGGCACGCGGATGTCGGGCCTGCTGCCTTCGACATATACCTTGCGCGAATTCGGCAAAGGTTGCACCGCTGCCGCGTCGACGTGCGCGGCCTGATTCAGGAATTTGGGATTGGCATTCATGGTGTTGCTCCAAAATTTAGAGTAAGGAGCATCGAAGACGCTTCCCTACGACGGCATTATCCGTACAGGTTCTAAGGGTGTATCTCACTCCGCGCATGCGAAGACCCCTACGCAAGCGCAAAGGTACTTTAAAGCCGCACTAATGGCAAGTTGGCAGTTTAACGTTGAGCGGAGCCGATGGGCTTGTTATACTGCCCATGCAGAATAATGATAGTGCTCAGGAATGGGGAAAAATGAAAAACTTGGAACAGGCGCGTTTTAATATGGTGGAGCAGCAGATACGGCCTTGGAATGTGCTGGATATGCGTGTGCTGGATTTGCTGTCCAAGGTCAAGCGCGAACAGTTCGTTCCGCCTGCCATGCGGGAGATGGTTTTTATGGATATGGAAATCCCGCTTGGTTACGGTGCTAGTATGTGGCAGCCTAAACTGGAAGCGCGCGTGGCGCAGGCGTTGCAGCTCGGGCGTGGCGACCGCGTGCTGGAAGTCGGCAGCGGCAGCGGCTATTTGGCCGCCTTGCTGTCCCACTTGGCGGCGCATGTTACCAGCGTGGAAATCGTGCCGGAATTGAATGCCTTTGCGGAAAAGAATCTGGCGGTGCAGCATATCGACAACGTGACGCTGGTAATAGGCGATGCGGCGCAGGGCTGGCATGGCTCGTATGACGCGATCGTTTTGACCGGTTCCGTGCCGGTTTTGCCGGAAGCTTTCCAGGACAGCTTGCTGCCGGGCGGACGCATGTTCGCCATTGTCGGCGATGGACAGGTGATGCAGGCTAAGCTGACTACCCATGTGGCATCCGGCATATTCGAGAGCAGTACCCTGTTCGAAACCAGTATTGCGCCTTTGCAGAACGTGTTGCAACCCAAACGTTTCGTGTTTTGACGGGTGCTGGCCCCGCATGAAATTATTCACGCGGATACATGGCACTTGAAGATTTCTGATATTCAAAGCGAGCCATGATTACCACCAAATCGCTCATTTTCGCACTGGCGGCGTTGAGTACAACCTTCCCGGCGGGTGCGGCGGACTTGCTTGAGGCCTATCATGCCGCACAATCGCAGGATGCGGTTTTCGCGGCAGCGCGCGCAGCGCACCGGGCCGGGCAGGAGAAGCTGCCGCAAGGCCGCTCTTTGCTGTTGCCCAGCGTGAACCTGAGCGCCAACAGTACATACAACGACAACTCGCTGCAGTACCACAACGGCGCCCCCGAGAGTACGAGCCATTTCAACAGCCATGGTTATGGCGTAAATTTTACACAGCCGCTGTTCCGCCAGCAAAACTGGGTGGTTTATGCCGAAGCCGGATTGCAGGTTGCCCAGGCCGATGCACAGTTCATGGCCGCGGGGCAGGACCTGATCGTGCGTGTAGCGCAAGCCTATTTCGATGTGCTGATGGCGCAGGACAGCGTGCAGCTTGCCGAAGCGCAAAAAACCGCCATTTTCGAACAATTGGAACAGGCCAAGCGTAACTTCGAGGTGGGCACAGCCACCATCACCGATACGCTTGAAGCCCAAGCACGCTACGACCTGGTGAATTCGCAGGAAATTGCCGCGCAGAGCAATCTGGAAATCAAGAAACGCGTGCTGCAGCAATTGACCGGCATGGCGCCGGGCGATTTGCGCCAGTTGGGCCAGCAGTTCAAGCTGGAGGAAATGCAGCCCGTTGCCATGGAAAAGTGGATGGATGAGGCGCAACAGCAAAATCCGCAAGTGGTTGTGGCGCAAACCGCTGCCGAACTGGCAGAAAAAGAAGCGGCGCGCAATCGCGGAGGACATTATCCGACGCTTGACCTGGTTGCCAACTATTCCGGAAATTTCGCCAATGGCAGCAGCCTAGGGGTGGGCAGTGACAGCCGCAGCACTACTGTCGGCGTGCAACTTAGCGTACCGTTGTTTCAGGGCGGTGTAATCCAGTCAAAAGTGCGTGAAGCCGAAGCTGACCGTGACCGTGCAAAAGAAGAGTTGGAAAACACACGGCGCAACATCACCCTGCAAGTGCATCAGGCTTATCTGGGGGTGGTCAACGGTATAGCCCAGGTCAAGGCGCTGCAACAGGCGCTGAAATCCAGTGAGAGCTTGTTAGAGGCCAGCAAGCTGGGTCAGGAAGTCGGCGTGCGCACCAATCTGGATGTGCTGAATGCACAACAGCAGATCTACTCCACGCGCCGTGATTTGTATCAGGCCGAGTACGATTACCTGACCAGCCAATTGCGCCTGAAAGCAGCAGCCGGGACACTGTCAGAAAATGATCTTGCCAAGGTGAATCAGGCGCTCTATTGAGCGTAAGGCCTTTCCCCGGTGAATCCGGTCCGCAATTTGTGTTTCGCTTCAGAGCGCTTTTACCGGCCTGAAAATATGAAAAAGCTCATGCCAAACTACTCGCCGCCCGGCACCCTGTACAATGGCATGCACAACTTTAGAGGTTGATCACCGTGTTTGATTTTTGGCGGCGCGCGCTGGCTTTTCCACTTGCATTGCTTTTGTTTTCCCTCCTGCTGTGGGTGACAGCCGGCGCTTTGTCTGCCCTGTTGTTTTTCAGCCTGTTTCTGCTGGTGCGTCTTTTTTTTCACCTGTACCAGCTTGCACAGCTTGAGCGCTGGCTGGACGACCCGGAAGGGCAGGCGGCGCCGGATGGCAAGGGGCTGTGGGAGGACGTGTTCGCGCGGCTTAACAGGATGATGCGCCTGCATCTCAAGGAACGCGAACAACACGCTGCGGCGATGCAACACATGGAACAGGCCACTTCGGCGTTGCCGGAAGGAGTGGTTATTCTCGACGACACATACCACATCGAATGGTGTAATCCGCTCGCCGAACAGCATTTTGGCCTGGATGGCGCACGTGACATAGGCCAGCAGATCACCTACCTGGCGCGCCAGCCGGAATTTGTGCAGTATCTCTCCCTGCATAACTTCAGCGAGCCGCTGGTGTTGCGCGGCGCACGCCAGGATGGACTGACGCTCTCCATCAAGCTGATCCCCTACGGTGAAAGCAAACGGCTGCTAATCAGCCGCGATATCACCAGTTTTGAGCGCATCGAGACCATCCGCCGCGATTTCGTCGCCAACGTGTCGCATGAATTGCGCACCCCGCTGACGGTGGTGAACGGTTTTGTCGAAACGCTGCTTTACATGCCCAACCTTGAAAATGACATGGCGCACCGCTCGCTGCAATTGATGGGAGAGCAGACGCAACGTATGGAACGTCTGGTGAATGACCTGCTTACCCTGTCAAAACTGGATAATGCGCTTAATGCGTTGCAGGAAGAGACGGTGGAAGTACCGGCTCTCCTGCACTCATTGCTTAATGAAGGGCAATCGTTGAGCGCGGGGAGGCATTCATTGCGGCTTGAAATGGAGAGCGGGTGTAATTTGCTGGGCAATACTGCGGAATTGCGCAGTGCCTTCGGCAACCTGATTTCCAATGCCATCCGTTACACACCGCAGGGCGGCGAAATTGTGCTGCGCTGGCAGGAGAAAGGGCAGCCGGTTTTCAGTGTGCAAGACAGCGGGCTTGGCATCGCCCCACAGCATATTCCCCGCTTGACCGAACGCTTTTATCGCGTGGATCTTAGCCGTTCACGGGAAACCGGTGGCACGGGACTGGGTTTGTCCATCGTCAAACATGTGGCAAACCGGCACCAGGCACAGTTGGTTATTGCCAGCGACGAAGGCAAGGGCAGCATATTCAGTGTTGTATTTCCGGGGGAACGGAGATTGTATCCAAAGGAAGGGTTGAATGAACAAGAATACGCAATTCCGGTGTGAGCCATGCTGGTTACGTTGAGTGAAACACCGTCAAATGGCTGTTCTATGAAACAATTCCATGTGCTAAAGAAAGCCGGCGCTCTGGGCGTTGTTTGGAGATCACTGGGCTATGCTGATGTTGCAGTAACAGTAATAAAATTGCAGGGTTACTAAGAACTTGTCCGTAAATAATCCATCCATGCGTTGCTGGCCAAAAACGGATGAATGCAAGCCGAGTAACGCAGCAGACGCTGCTTTTGGCCGCAACCCGGAGGGACAGGCCGACTTAAGCGCATTCCTGTGTCGCAAGCCGCTTGTTGTGAATGACACAACCGCGCGTCTTGCTTCGTGGACTGCATCTTAAAGTTGGTACTGTCGCATAGTTGGATTATTTACGGACAAGTTCTAAGCAAAGCAATCTCACAATACAAGCTGAAAGAGCGTGAATGAATTATCCGAGATATTCCATAAGCGGCAAGGGTAGCGTCTATTTGTCGGGCGATCCGGGCAAACGGGTTGAAAAGGCAAAAAAAATACTCATGGTCTTGTCTGAAGTTATCAACCCCGAAGAGTGTGCTGCGCTTGATATAGGGACAGGCTATGGGATAGTGGCTTCGGAATTATCTAAATTTTTCAAGTCGGTAACAAGCATCGATATCGCAGACGAACGCCTGCAGAAAGATGGCTTTGACTTTAAAGTTTATGGTGGAACGCAGATACCGTTTGCAGATGCCAGCTTTGATGTCGTCATTGCCAATCATGTCATTGAACACGTCCCGGATCAGCATATGACGCTGAATGAGATATGCAGGGTATTAAAGCCGGGTGGTGTTTGCTATGTGGCTGTCCCAAACAGATGGGCTTTGATCGAGCCGCACTTTGGGGTTCCCTTACTTGCATGGTTTCCGCAAAAATTTGCAAGTGCGATTTTGAAACTGCTTGGCAAGGGGGATTTTTTTGATGTCCGATCCTATGGCGCCAAAGGGTACCAAAAACTCTTGTCCGGAAAATTCATGGTGCAGGATATTACCATGGAGATTGTGCAAAAATGGGGTGTCTTCACTGGTAGCAGCGGCTTTCCGGCTTCCGTCATCAAATATATCCCGGAGCCGCTTCTTGGCCTTATGCTGGTGTTCTCGCCAACATATATTTTCATATTGAGAAGAGCTGGTGGTCAAAGGTAATACAGAGTTTGCTCAGTGTTTTCTTGGTATAGGTATTTGCGCCGGAAATTTCCGCTGGTTGCTTTCAAGCGTTACGACAAGAGTGGCGGCATCGACATCCTGATTGCAGGTTCGATGCCCGGCATAGAAGCGTTTCTCAAGGAAAACAACCTGGCGTTTATTGGATTTGAAATCGACGCCGGCATTCTTCGTACTTATAAACTGCGTTTCCCTGATGATCGCGCCGCCACCAATCTTGGTCTGTGGCACATTCTCGAAAACGAAAACCCTGGCACCTTCAGGTGAAACTCTTGTAATAATTAATCATGCGGCTTGGGTGTCGGCTTGGGCCGTTTGCCAATTTTCACCTGTACCACCACTTCGCGCTGGTTGCGCAGCAGCTTGAGTACGGCGACTTTGCCGGGAGGGAAGCCGGAAATGGTTTCCAGCATGGCGTTGGAGTCGGTCAATGGCTTGTTGTCCACCGAGGTAAGCAAATCGCCAGCTTTGATGCCGGCCTGATCCGCAGGGCTGTTGTGCACCACTTCTGCAATCAGCACACCTTGCACTTCGCCAAGCTTGAACGATTCCGCCAGTTCGGGAGTGAGTTCCTGCACCGCCACGCCTATCCAGCCGCGCGTCACCGAGCCGTTCTGGATGATCTGCTCCATGATTTTCTTTGCCGTGCTGATAGGAATGGCGAAGCCGATGCCGAGTGAGCCGCCGTTGGGTGAATAGATTGCGCTGTTGATGCCGATCAGGTTGCCGTTCACATCCACCAGCGCGCCGCCGGAATTGCCAGGGTTGATGGCCGCGTCAGTCTGGATGAAGTTCTCGAAGGTGTTCAATCCGAGATGGCTGCGCTTCAACGCGCTGATGATGCCCATGGTCACCGTCTGCCCCACGTCAAACGGGTTGCCGATGGCGAGCACAATGTCACCGATTTGAGCCTGGTCGGCATGGGCAAAGATAATGGATGGAATTGCGCCTGGCAGGTCTATCTTGATCACTGCAAGGTCGGTTTCCGGATCGGAGCCGATGATGCGCCCCTTGGCCTTGCGCCCGTCTGCCAGCGCTACTTCTATCTGGTCTGCTGCTTCAATCACATGGTGGTTTGTGAGAATATAGCCGTCATGGCTGACAATGACGCCAGAGCCAAGGCCGGAACTTTTTTGCACCACGTCATCATCGAACTGGTCGCCGAAAAAGAAGCGGAAGCGCGGATCTTCCATGAAGGGGTTGTTGGGCACTTTTACCGTGCTGCTGGTAAAAATATTCACCACCGCAGGCATGACTTTTTTGGCTGCTGCGCTGAAGCCAGTTGCGGGTATTTTACTGCCGCTATCCGGCGCATTCTCGTATAGCGTCACCACGCCGCTACGCGCAGCATTGGGCAGCAGGCCGGGCCTGAGCGTATGGATGATGAACAGCACGGCCAACCCGATGGTTGTGGCCTGTGCAAACAAGAGCCAGAACTTACGCATGGTATGATGAAATCACTATGTTAAATGATGAGGGCAACATGCTGCTGAATGAATTGCGCGATTATATCGGAAGCCTGCTGGAAGTCAGCCGCTTTCGCGATTATTCCCCGAACGGGGTGCAGGTGGAAGGGAAGGCGCAGGTGCTGCGCATCGCCAGCGGGGTGACGGCTTCGCAGCGTCTGTTGGAAGCTGCTATCGCATGGGGCGCTGATGCCATCCTGGTGCATCACGGCTATTTCTGGCGCAGTGAGGACGCGACGATTACCGGCATCAAGAAGCGCCGCCTCGCGCACCTGTTGCAGCACGATGTAAGCTTGTTGGCTTACCACCTGCCGCTGGATGCGCATGCCGAGTTCGGCAACAACACGCAGCTCGGCAAGCGTCTGGGTTTTGTGGAGCAGGGACGATTCGGCGAGCAGGCTATTGCCTGCCACGGCGAACTGGCACAGCCGCAAATGCTGGCGCAACTCTCTGCGTATATCGAGGGGGTGTTGCAGCGCGCGCCGCAGGTGATCGGGGAAGGCAGCCGCACCATCCGCCGCATCGCCTGGTGCAGCGGCGGGGCGCAAGGCTGCTTCGAGACAGCCGTAGCATTGGGTATAGACGCATTCCTCACCGGAGAAATTTCCGAACAGAATGTGCACATGGCGCAGGAAACCGGCGTGGCATTCATTGCGGCGGGGCATCATGCCACCGAGCGCTATGGCGCACGGGCGCTGGGCGAACACGTCGCGGCCCATTTTGGATTAGAGCACAAGTTTTTTGACATGGATAACCCGGTTTGATTTTTACCGGCACAAGGTGTTTTTTATGCGACTCAGCCGAGGTTTCGCTAGAGGGTGCTTGAATTTTTTACACGGCACCGCAGCACGGTGCGGTGTTTTTTTAAAGCAACCGGGTTAAAGTTTTCCAGACAATGCCGATAACCTAAACCGAGAGGTGCCGATATACAGCAAGGCTGAAACGAGGTGGATCATGATTACTTTTACCGTGTTGGGGTTTGTGGCTGAGGGCGGAAAGTATTTTGATTTCAATCTTGATGTCTTTGCCGAGTCGCCCATCGATGCCATGGAAAAAGCGCTAAGGCAACATTCAAATCTGGTTGTATCCAGCGTGCACAGGGCATGCACGGGAAGTCTTGTCGATTACTAACACCTGCTTTCTGGATGCAGGTTCGTTAAACCTGAAAACAGCAGTTAAATCTAAATCAAGTTTTAAATAGTACAATCCTTCACTTCTAACCCTTACACCCACAAGGTGGTCGCCCCGTTACTATGCAACGATCCTTCAGCAATCCCGGACAGGAAAGGGTTTGGGTTAGGGAAGAACCTTGATCTGGTTTGCCTTTGCGTATTATTTTTGCTACTCAACTGTTGTTAGAATGAGCTACTCCAAACAAACCCTGGTCTTCGCCCACCGTGGCGCCAGCAAGGAGGCGGCGGAAAATACCCGCTCCGCTTTCGATAAGGCGCTGGAATATGCGATCGATGGTATGGAAACTGACGTGCAGCTCAGCCGCGATGAAGTGGCCGTGCTGTGGCACGACCGCTTTCTCGGCAAGCTCGGCATGCCCGGCAAGCACATCGACAATTTCGATTATGCGCAGTTGCAGGCGATGAATTTCGCCGCGCATTTTTCTCCTGCTGCAAGGCCGGAAGGCATCATGAGCTTGCAGGAATTTATCGATGCCTACCGCAAGCGCTGCCACCTGCTGCTTGAAATAAAAAACCGCGAATGGGAGCAATCATCGCGCCATGAAATAAAAGTGCGGCAAACGCTGGACAGGGTTGGAGCGGTGGATGACGACACGATTATGGCTTCCTCGTTCAACCTCGATAGCCTGGTCTACGCCCATCAATACAGGCCTGGATTCCCGCTGGTTTACAACTTCGAGCCCGAGCAGGGGTTGCAAGATGCCGAGCGTGTTCTTGCCGCACATCCTTTCCTGCATGGGCTGTGCCTCGCCATCGAGGCTATTGACGGGACGACGGTTGCGCTGCTGCGCAGTTACAAGAAGTGTACTGCGGTTTACACATGCAACAGCGATGAAGAAATCAACAAGGCGCTGAAACTGGGCGTAGATATCCTCATCAGCGATGTGCCGCAAAAGGCGCTACAGATGAGAAACAGATGAAGCGCGACTTTTCATTATTACAAGACCGTCGATTCGACCTGCTGGTCTGTGGCGGCGGCATCTATGGCGCATGGACGGCTTATGACGCGGCCTTGCGCGGGTTAAGTGTCGCCATTGTCGAGCAAGGGGACTGGGCCAGCGCGACCTCTTCCGCTTCCAGCAAACTGATCCACGGCGGCCTGCGCTATCTGGAGTCGCTCGATTTCAAGCTGGTCAGGAAAGCGCTGCACGAGCGGCAGATGTTGCTGGAAGCCGCCCCGCATCGCGTGTGGCCGTTGCGCTTCGGTGTGCCGGTGTATGAGGACAGCCGTGTCGGTTTGATCCAGTTGACGGCGGGGTTGTCACTGTATGATTTTCTTGCTGGCAATTTGAGTGCGGATTCTCACCATCGCCATTTCAGTCGGGACGAGTTTGCCGGGCATTTTTCTTTTCTCGCAGCAGATAATCTGAAGGGGGGCTTTACCTATACCGATGCGCAGACCGACGATGCGCGGCTGGTGCTGGAATTGATCGCAGGCGCAATGGCTGCCGGAGCGGTGTGCGTGAATTACTGCAAGCAGACCGGATGGGTCGAGGCGGATGGACGGGTGAGCGGCGCGACGGTGCAAGATCAAGTCAGTGGCAACAGCAACAGCGCAAAAATTTTTGCGAGGCAAATCGTCAACACCACTGGCCAATGGATGGCGGCATCGGCACAGGCACGCAACTGGTGCCGCCTGGACAAGGGCACACATCTGGTCATGCCCGCACTGCCGTCTGATGAGGCCTTGCTGCTGACCGCCAAGTCCGATGGGCGGGTGTTTTTCATGATTCCCTGGTATGGCATGACGCTGCTCGGCACCACCGATGCGGATTACAGCGGCGATCTTGACCATGTCGCCGTCGAACCGAGGGAGGTGGCCTATCTGCTGGCCGAGGCCAACTACCACCTCAGAATTGCGTGGACAGAAAAAGATGTGATCGGCAGTTTCGCCGGTTTGCGCGTAATGAAGCATAGCGGCGAAACATCACCTGCGGCCGTCAGCCGCGACTGGGGGCTGAAAACCGCAAGCAACGGCGTGCATTACTCCATCGGCGGCAAGCTTACCTCGGCGCGCGAAGATGCGGCATGCATTGTTGATGCGGCATGTGCGCAGCTTGGGGTCAAAGCATCCTGCCCGACCAAGGGAAAAAAATTTCCCTGGATGCCGGAGGCAGATTATTCCGTATGGCTGGATGCCGCAGCCACTCGTGCAAACGAGCTCGGCATTGATCCCGAAAGCGCCAAGTGGCTCATCCGGCGGCATGGCAAACGGGCCGGCGAAATTTTTTGCCATATTGAAAACAACCGCCGCCTGGCCGAACGCATCCTGCCCGCGCTGCCCTTTATTCGTGCCGATTTGCTGTTTTGCGCCCGCCATGAAATGGCCATACATCTGAGCGACCTGCTGCGCCGCCGCATGCCGTTGCTGATACTGGCGAAGCTGGATGAAAACACATTGCGCCATCTTGCCGAAATGGTTGCCCCTGCGATGGGGTGGGATGCTGTTGCGATAGCTTCTGAAATTGAAGCTTGCCGTCTGCAATGACAGCATCAAAAATTTACGCCATTGCGCTCGATCTCGGCACCACTTCAGTCAAGGCTGGATTACTGGATCAGGATGTGGCGCTTGGCAATGTTGTCGCAAAATCCGCCCCGAAAATCACCGTTTCTGACGGGTGCTATGAAAGCGATGCGCTGGCTTACGCGGCGGTTGCCGGACAAGTGCTCGGTGAATGCATCGCACAGGCAGGCAGTTGCCGGACTCTCGGCCTGTGCAGCCAGCGCTCATCGTTCCTGATCTGGGAACAAGCCGCGGGACAGCCAATCATTCCGCTCATTTCATGGCAGGACAATCGCGGTGCGGCGAGCTGCAAGGCGTTGCGCGCGCATGAGGAATCGATCCGCGACCACACCGGATTGCCGCTGACGCCTTATTATTTCGCACCCAAGCTACGCGTTTTGTTGCAGGAACATCCGCAATGGCGCGCACGGCTTGAGGGCGGCGAATTGCTGGCAGGCACGCTGGATACCTTCCTG
Source organism: Nitrosomonadales bacterium (assembly GCA_023259015.1). GTDB lineage: Bacteria > Pseudomonadota > Gammaproteobacteria > Burkholderiales > Gallionellaceae > CAITJF01. Next base: position 13,994 of record JAHFRC010000041.1, read on the forward strand.
ATCTGGCGCTGGACTGGAGGCAAGCATTTCGTGACCGATGCATCCATGGCCGCACGCACCTTGCTGATGGACATCCGGCAACAGCAATGGTCACCGCAACTGTGCGATCTCTTCGGCATCCCGTTAAGCATACTGCCAGAAATCAAGCCTTCCGCAGGATTAAACCTGCGGCTAAGCAATGGCCTGATCCTGCAAGCCAGCGTTGGAGATCAATCCGCCGCGCTGATTGCCGGCGTAGACGACGGTAGCGGGGAGGCGCTGGTCAATCTCGGCACGGGCTGTTTTGTCGTGCGCTATTTACCGGACAAAGAGATTAGGCCGGATGGCTATTTGAAAACCCTGGTGTATCAAGACAGCATGCGGCATGCCCATTTTGCTATCGAAGGCACGCTGAACTCCGTCGCTGCTGCGCTCGCCCCTTACCCTGTGGGTGAATGCCGGATAGAAGATTTGTTTTCAGGCGATATTTTTTGCCTCGCGGAGCCAAGCGGTATCGGCGCGCCCTACTTCCGCAACGATCTCGGCTTGCGTTTTTCGCAACCGATCGAACACCTGACGCCTCACCAGATCGCCTGCCTGCTGCTGGAAGGAATCATTTTCCGCGTGGCGCGCATACTGGAAGATTTTCACCGCATATCCGCCATCGAACGCGTATACCTTTCCGGCGGATTGTCCGGATTAACTTGTTTACAACAGGGTGTCGCCCGCTGCGTGCCGTTTGATGTTTACCACCTGACGCAGGCCGAATCCAGCCTGCGGGGGGCTGCCCTGCTCGCGGCCGGAATGGCTCATGCATCGCACAGAAAAGCCAGGAGAATATCAACAGCGCACGACCTCCATGCGTTGTCGGAAAAATACCGGCGCTGGAAGGGGTGGCTCAATCTTTTATTGGACTCTTGATGAAAGCACGGATTACAGTGCGTGACCCTGTGATTTTTGGGAAAGGACTGGAAGTTTGATAAAATGCCACCTTGCCAAAACCTTTCGCGGCAGTTATTTGCTGGTATATTGAAAATCAAGGAATGCATATCACGCAACGGCGCGGTTTCTCCGGCTCGATGTGATTTGCCTATCCGTTGTTTAT
>JAHFRC010000088.1 GCA_023259015.1 Nitrosomonadales bacterium
TTTCAGTCCAAGAAGGTGTTCGTACAGGGCAGTATCTTTCATAATGTTGTCGGCGAAGTTGAAAAACAGAATTCTGCGGCATTAAGAAAAATCTCACAGTGCAATTAATGAAGAACCTATGAATTAAACGGGTCAGCATTACATTTATTTCGCAAAGTAATTAAAAGGGTCAGCATCGCAATTGTTTCAGTGCAAGTAGAGGAGTAGAAATCCATAGTGTTAGGTCTTTCTATATGGGATGAATACGAACATTACAACACCACTTGCGCTGTTGCCCAATACTTCTTGCGTTCCGTCAGGCCGGTGCACCCGCCATTGATGCGGATGGATATCCCCTCGAAATCCTTTACATCGTCATCGCCGGGTTGATGGTCGGCCAGAGCGTTCAGGCCAAGCCGCTGCCAGTAGTGCGCGGCGGTCAGCGCGGCAACTGCGGGAGTGGTCACACGGTCTGGATCGTCCACCAGCGGCATATTCAGCGCCTCCCCGGCCAAGCGGTAATTGTCCTTGAAGGTCAGTTGAAACAAGCCACGGCCACGGTAGCGCCAACCATCGCCGCTTGCCTCGTCGCCATTGCCGCCGCGTCCTGCATACACATAGTTGGCCAGCTTCTGTGGATTCTTCACATAAGGCGCAGCGGAGGCCGGTGTCGGAAATCGTTTCGGCCACACCTTGCACAAGCGCTCGGCACGCGAGTATGTGAGCCCTTCGGTGAGGCAAGTGGTCTCCGTTGATTCGTGCGCCAGTTGCGCCAGAAATGCCGCCATCCGCGCCGGTGTGTTGATCTCAAAGCGTTCCATCGCCGCATTCAGCGGATCAAGCCACTGCTCCGCATCGCAGCGCGGCATGATGGCCTTGAGTTGATCTTGGGTGAGCGGCATAGGCGGTTACCTTTCGTTCAGGGATTTTCCCCCTTGATCAGCGCGATGATGCTTTGCCGGGTAGTCTCGTCGTCGTCAAAGCCGCCGTGCGTGGTGCTCCGGGTTGCCGTGCCGGGCGATGCCCAAGCGCTCACGTTCTTGAGCTTCAGCGAGGCGATTGCCTGATCGAAATATTTTTGCATCCCCAGGATCGGTGTGCTTACCCCATTCTCAAATGACTGCGAAACCAGATACAGCAATGAGCGGCTGTATCCGAGCAATGCCATGCAGGTGGGATCTTTCTGTTCCGTGGTTTCGTCCAGATGAAACTGGTGATACCGCTTCACCTTGCCGCTCTTGATGGCTGGCAGTGCTTTCGCATTGAATACGTCCATGCGTACTGCCGGAGCCATGAAATTCACTGTCTCGAAATTCCAGCCTTTTGCGCCCAAGCGTTCAATGATATGGCTGTGGACGATGGCGCCTGCGGAATGTCCGATCAGATGCAATCGCACCTTGCTTAGGTCGGTAAACAAACCAGATTGCTGGCAAGCCTGATAGAGTTTGACGCCGCCGCTGTCACTCGCCACGGAAAGCGCATCGGCATTCTGTTTCATCTCGCCCCACATCATGCTGCCCGGTTTTACAAACAAGCGCTCAAGCCGCTCGTTATACCATCTCCGCGTTGCATCCCAGATGCCGGCGGTGGGGCGCGGCTGCCCGCGCAGCAAATCTTCCACGCGGTTCTTCAAGGTATCAATGGGACCCGTTTCCCACATCAGGAAGATCGGGAAGATTTGTTTTTCATATAGCGCAGGTATCCATGTTTTTGCTGTTTTCGCCGCGCTGCTTTCATTCGTCAATCCGCCATGCGCATAGATCGCAATGTCCACGGGGTCGCTGGGAGACAGGCCCCATTCTTTTCGCGCTTGCGCCAAATGCTGTGTTACCAGCGCGGTAATGTCTTCATCCTGTGTGCGGAAATCTCCGGTGTTGCTGAGCTTGCCATTATTTTCCATATCAATGATGAAGGGGCTGAGTTCGCGCATGTTCAACACGGCCTCGCCAGCTAACTGCACCTTGCCTTTACTCATGCGCAAGCTGGGCGATTGCGCGATTGTTTCATGCAGTTCGGTTACCACGCCGATCTGCGCCACCCAGCAGTCCATCGCGTTATCCAGCCAGTCATCGTAAGTGAGGATCGCCCGCCCGCCGCTGCCCCATGTTGTATCCCATGAATTCTGGATAATGAAACCTTTGCTGTTGTAGCCGACAATCACGAATGCATGGCCGCCATCTGCTGCGGTAGCTTTTTGTGTGGGGATAGCCCAATAATCACCCTTTGCAGTTTTTACGTTGTTGCCTGTGTCCCAGCCAGAATGACAGGCGGCACTCGCATACAGGATCCCGGTTTCATTCAATGCTACGTGCATGTCCGTCACCGAACGGGTATCCACGCGGTAATAGGCGCCGAGCGGGCGGCGCACGGCATCCAGCCACCAGTCCAGCTTGGTGTTCTTCACTGGCGCTGTCGGCATATCCAATTTTGTCCACAAGTCATCTGCGCACACGCCATGCTTGTACCAACCTTTCATTGCACCACGCAGGCTCGATCCGGTATCCGCATTCGGGCTGCCTGGAAACTCATCGTAACGCCGCGCCATCGAATACAACATGAAAGGCGATACTTTTGATTCTGCCGGTTTGCGACCGGCTCCGCGTAGCAAGTGATTCACCACGCTTGCCAAAGAAAATCCGGTACAGCCGTTGCAGTTCCCTTGGTTTAATACAGGCAGGTCTTTGTATTTTGGCTCCAGCACTGGCCCCGGCACCACCGCTACTGCGGGTTGGTAGGGGCGGTCGCGCAGGTCGAGATGGTCTGGGACTACGTTGCGGATGAATTTTGTAGTGCTACTTTGAGGTTTGTTGATTTTCTTTGCCATGGCATACCTCCCTTCGTTGACGTTTGTGTAAATCTTAAAAGCTATTGGCGTTACTTTTTCTCATCCACATGCGTTGGCCTCATTCCAAGAAAAAATGGGGTCAATTCAAAGTCGGGTTTGAATTTTTGTTTCAGTTGCTCGGAATGGATGGCTGCGCCGATGGCGTTGGCATGCAGATTGGCGGGATGGACGATGGGCGCGGCATGCAGGTAAACGCGATGACGGCCATCACTCTGTGTAATGGAATATTGATTCATCATGGCCGCCCCCACCTCAATCCTCCCCCACGAGCGGGAGAGGAGGCGAACGTGAAGTGGGGCAAGCAGGTATTTTGTCGCAAGACAAAAACTCGCAAAAGCAATATTCGATACTTGGGCACGTCCGGCAACCAACCGTGGTTGCGGTTTGATGTTTTCTTGTTCAAGCTGAATCCCCTTTTTATTTCTTTGTTGCTTACATCAGCTACTGCACCTGTAAACCGCTTTTGAATTTTGCGCTCTCATTGGGTATCGCGGGAGCTGTTTTTGTGTAGTGGGATATTTGCTTTTTTTATTTATTCTTGCAAGGAGAAAAAATACCTAGACATGTCTAGGTATACGCAGGAAATTGCTCATTCCAGTTTGTGTTTTTTCAGGGGATGCGCTGGCTGCGAAACCTGGCTTTATCGCGGCCAAGGCCGCTCTTGCAGCAGCGCGATTAATTCACCAGCGCCTCCCCTGAATGCAGAGCACTGTGCCTGCGCAGAAGGCAAACATGATGCAGTTATATCGCCGAACATCAGGCCGAGGTTTCTGGCAAAGCCAGCCACGCAGGGAATATTTGCGCCGGGAATTCGCCCTCGACAATGATCTCGCAACCTTCTTGTGCGGATGCGGCCTGCGACCGTAAGCGCTATGGCAACAATGTCCCCGGCCTTGCTAAGCCAAGCTTACTCCACCGTTGCGCCGTGGCGTTGCAGGAGAGCGGTCATCCCGGCATCCCTGTTGTGCTTCGCGATGCGGAGCGCAGAGTCGCTGCGCGATGAAACCAGATTCGGGTTTGCACCGCGCTTCAGAAGCAGTTCTGCCATCGCCGTATTGCCAATGGTTACCGCAGCCATGAGTGGAGTGATGCCGCTTGTGTCGGGCTTGTCCACCCACCAGCCCAAGTCGAGCAGTTCCGTTACTGCTGCCTGATCCTGATACATCACCGCAGTTATCAGGTCATTGAACTTTGGGGTAATAATATTTGCCGGGGGTTCTGGCGCAACGACATCAGTCACAACTGCAACGGGTGCGGGTGATCTAACATGCTTGGGCCGCTTTGCTTTAACTCTCTTGTGGGTAGCTTTAACGGGTGCGGCGGCGCCCGGCTCACCATGACCAGCCGACGTTGCCTCTGCGGTTTTTTGGCCGGTCTTGCCGGCAGCGGCGATTTCCTTGCCTGCCTTGATATTTTTATCGGCTTCGGTTTTTGGTTCTTTGGATTTTCCCGTGGCCGCCAATTGTGACTTGGGCGCTGTTGTGGCGGTAGCCGCTACGGGTGCAGACGCCGCAGCGGATGCTGCCGCTTTGGCAACCGGGGGCTTCTTGGGTACCGGGCTTACCGTGGCGGTGGCTTTCGCGGTTTCCTGCGCCTGCGGCAGATATACGAAGTAGTAGTAAGCACCGCCACATCCGGCCACGATGGCAAGTGCACCTACTGCCATAGCAGTTTTTTTGGGTATACGCGCTGTGACTGAAGCAATTTTTTCTAAATTGGCGGCCATATGGAGCTCCCTTTATGTTTCTGCGTGTTGAGGTGGTATGAACTGCAATTTTTGGTTCTTCATTAATTGCACTGTGAGATTTTTCTTAATGCCGCAGAATTCTGTTTTTCAACTTCGCCGACAACATTATGAAAGATACTGCCCTGTACGAACACCTTCTTGGACTGAAATC
>JAHFRC010000042.1 GCA_023259015.1 Nitrosomonadales bacterium
TTCAGCACTCAAGTCGGGATGGTAGTTCAGGGCAAACAGGATGTTGTCATGCGCCTCGGCATAATCCGGCTTGATCTGCAACGCCCGGCGATAGCTTGCCACTGCATCTTCAAGTTTTCCAAAGTTTTGCAGGGCACGGCCCAGATTGTAATGTGCTTCGACGTAATCCGGTTTGAGTTCCAATGCACGTCGAAGGCTGGCCTCGCCTTCGGTTTGGAGACCACGTTCCATGAGTGCGATACCCAGATTGCTATGCACTCCGGCTGCATCAGGCAAAAATTTCGCTGCATTCCGCATTGCAAACAGGGCGTCTTTGCCTTGCACCCCAAGGGATGCCCCCAATAAATTCCAAATCGGCCCGGATTCAGGGTATTGCTTCAGCAATAAGCGTGTCCGGTTTTCCAGTTCTGCAAAACGCCCGACACTAAACAAGGCCTCAAGCTGGTTGTATTCGGCTGTGGTTGGTACTATTTTTTCCTTTACGAATTTTGGCTTAGCGGATTCATACCATTCCTGGCAGCATTTTTCGTATATTTTCCCGCTTCCACATGGGCACGGGGCATTTTTTTCTGGCTTCATGCTCATCATTTCTTAACGCTTTCCACTTGCCAAAAATCGTCGGCAATCACACTTGACAATGGTCTGCACTGCCAAAACCGGCGCAGACTGGTTATTGTAGTAGAACTTATCCGGTGTTTTGTCGTCATTGCGCAGTGTGAAACCTGCACTGGTTATACTATTTCAAAGGATGCTAAGACAACCGCTTTCTTTGACGAGTCTGATTGTGGGGGCCACCAAATTTTGCCACATGTTTTTTGACAAGATTGCTTGTCATTTCCGCCTGATCGGGCGAATAGTATTTGTCATTGAATAAGTTAATTACGTGACCATATAGCCAATCAGCTGTTTGGGAGTGATGACTAATCGTTGAAATATATTTATCAATAGGGCAATAATGCCTGCTTGCAAACAACCTCGCGTTAACTATGTCATTTATTAGCTTTTCTGGCTCATTGACAATAATGTTAAATCGCCAATGGTTAAATTCACCCGGCATACAATAATCAGCAGAGAGCAACGAACTGTAAACGTTATTTATTTCATTTTTTCTCTGCTCCGATATTCGTGTAAGAGTTTTTATTTTGTCAAAATATTCCCTCTGATTTTCAATTGGGTTGAAACCAGAGAGCCAATTACCCGTAAATGTGGCAGGAGATAATCTCTCTCCTCCATTTATGGCTTCTTTCATCTTTTTGCCCAAGTTTGATTCAGCTTCCGGCTCATATGCCAACTCATGCCGCTCATATGACAATGAACTGCTGACAAAGGCATAGCCGCCTGATCCTGCATCAGTGTATTTTGCATATCCAGTGCTAAAGAGCATTACATCCGATATTGCAACCTTGTTTTCAGAAAAAGCAGGCTTACACAGGCATTTGTCTTCAATAAACATTACTGAGGGGTGCTCTTCTTTGAAGGCGATGATTGCCGTTTGAATGTCAAGTTCCACACCATAGGTATAGATGAACAAAACCCCCGCATACTCATCAGGATTCTGATGAATCTTGTCTGAGACATATTGCAAATCTATACAAAAATTGTTGTGCGTGATATCACAAGTCTCAAAAAGAGTCCCTGACTTATAGAATACAGCAGGAATTATCCCGCAACAGTTTGATGGGATTATCCACCTGCCTTTCCTTGCCGCGCTACGCAGTATATTGAATAGAATATAAGAAGCCCGGTTTTCAACGATTATCATTTTGCCGGCTGGAAGTACTTGGCAAAGACTGGGTTTCTATATTTCTCTTGGATATAACTTTCCTTGTAGACAGTAATGGTTCCCTCATACAAAGGATAGTTATGTTTTAACTCGACAAACCTAGAAAGGTTACTCAGGCAATAATCAATTGCTTCAGCAGGATCGAGATAGAAAAGTTCAGGGTCAGTAAAAGTTCTATGCGTAGTAAGAAAGTTGAAAGCGATAGCTTTATTGCACATATCATACATTTTGCGAATTAATGAAAAACAAAACTCTTTCCATTCTTCACGGGAAACTTCTCCCGGAATGTATAACGTTCCGCTTAGGACAACAAAATCATATTTTTCAGAGCAATCCTTTTTAAGGATATCTCTATTACAGATAGTTAGCTCGGGATATTTTTGCTTGGTGAACTCGATCATTTCTTCTACGATTTCCGTTCCACTATATGTGAACTTATATTTTTTCTTTTTCAAGAATCCATACAAGTCACAAAGTCCGCACCCAATGTCTTCTATCGTGTTGTGTTCCTTATCATTTAACAAATGGGCGGTAATCATTTCGAATCTTAAGCTTTGGGTTTCTTCGTTATTATGCCGAGTCCCTTTAGGGGAGTCGCCATGTTCCATAAAGGCGGGTCGATAAACGGCCTTTTGAGCATCTAAAATTCTTGATTCTTTCATCTTAAACTCTCTTATTATTTAATCGCGTTTTCCGTAAGTATCTCGAATAATTGAGTTGGGGCGTCGTTTGGTTTCTGAAAATACCTTGGCCAAGTAAATCCCAACTATTCCGATCGCGGATAAGATCAAGCCGCCTAATAACCAAACAGAAACCATCAACGATGTCCAGCCACTAATCGGGGAGTTATCATAGATCCTGCTCACGGCAAGGTAGGTTGTAAATACAAGGGACATAAGCAACAACGCAGCGCCCAGGTAAAATATCCAGACTAGCGGAGCGTTGCTGAACGATGTTATTGAATTAACCGCCAACACGATTTTTTTCTTGAACGAGTAAGTTGTCTCACTGGTACTGTGCTTCTTAACTGACTGAGGGTGCTGCTCGAAGCCGGTAATAAACCAAAGTGCCCCGATTTCCATTTCTCTTTCTTCAAATGACAACAGCGCCTGCACATAACGACGCGACATCAATCGAGCCGTCGTTTCATTGACGGGAAAGTCCAGCCCTGTGATTTTTCTAAGCAACATGTAATACCAATGTCCAGACCAGCGTTCAAGAAAACCACCTTTTCGTTTTTCCTGAACACCATAAACGACATCACATCTTTCAAGGGCAAATTGTTCCGAAAAAGAAACCAGCCACTCCGGCTCTTCTTCCAAATCGCTGTCGATAAGGAATATGCGTTCCCCACGCGCTTGTGCCAATCCCGCCATCATTGCCTTGTGGTGACCGAAATTACGCGAAAGGTCGACGACTATGACATGGCTATCCGCTTCCGTCAGCGAAACCGCTCGGGTTAACGAATCATCGGGAGAGCCATCATTGACCAGAACAATTTCATAGTCATCTGTCAGTTGGCGTGCAGCATGACTCATCCTGCGATGGAACTCCTCTATATAGGGAGCCGAACGATATAATGTAGCGACGATAGAGAGTTTCATGGGCGGACATATTTCATATAATGGGGCGCATTATCGCCGCAATTAAAGAGTAAATCGAGAATGCTGACGGCATGCACGAACCCCCCCCATAACTGGGGATATTCAGGATAGCCGGCGTAATCAAACCAAGTTAGCTTTATCCCGCGGTCGGCAAACATCGATTCATCAAGGTAGCATCGTGCGGACGGTCCGGAGATGTATTCTGCAGCCCCGGTCTGTTCGCACAATCTGACCAAGCGTTCAGTTTGACCGGCAACAATCAGGTAGTCCCATGAGTTGCTGATTTTGGTTTTAATTCCCAGTTGCCCGCATACAAATTCGATCAATGTCCGGTTCAATTGGGAAAGATGCGAATAATCGCGCTGGAGATAAAAGGGCTCAAGTGCAGCCGCTATGGCATCGAAGTGCGGGGCGCGCTTGTAGCTATGGCAGATAGTTGCCCAATGTTTGGCTTGCCAACGCTTATCCTTCAACTCCACGTTACGGATAAGCCGGTTTATGTCTTGGCCGACCGGCACGCTGAGCCACTGTACCCCGCTTTGTGTCTTTATCTTGTTGCGGTTGCGCCAGTCGTTCTTGGTGAACTGCACATCATCATAAAGAATGAACTCGTCGGCGGCAGCGATCAAGTCGAAATAACCTTTCCATGGAATATAGTTGGATTGGCAGATGGCAAGCTTCTTCATAAAGCCTTGGCAATGTCTGATATGGGAATGGCAAATTACAATCGATTAAAAAAACTATCTTTCATGGTCGGCGATCTACTCCTGCATTTCCTATCTCTTAGCGCCCCAATTATTAAGGTTAACGAGATCAATCAGCAAGTGTATTCAACGTGCCTTGCCATCAGGCAAAAGTTCGGTGGCTTTGCCATTCCGGATCAAGGCAGTGCGTATCAGGCGTGGACGCCCCTTAACTTCCGCCATGATCTTGGCTACGTATTCTCCCACCAGGCCGATGGCGAAGAGGTTGAACGAACCAAACATCAGAATGGTGATAAGCAGGGTAGTAACACCACGCGGCGCAATATCAGGCATAAACAGCCGCAGCAGAGCGACCACAATGGCAGATAGTGTGGAAATCACGAGCAAGATAACGCCGACGGTTGTGAGCATGGTAAGCGGCGCATTGCTGAAAGAAAAGATACCTTTCTTGGCCCAGTCGATGTTCTTGATCAGACTGTTGGTTGAATGACCGAACATGCGCTCCGGGCGCACATAATCGACGCCGACTTGTTTGAAGCCGACATAGGCGCGCAAGCCGCGCACGAACAAGTCGCGCTCTGGGCAGTTGAGTAGCCAGCCGACAACCCTGCGGTCCATCAGCGAGAAATCGCCGGCGTCGAGGGGGATGCTGACATAGCTGAACATGGCAAAGGCGCGGTAGAACAGTTTGTACATGAGTCCCCAGTGCCAGGGCATTTCGCGTTGAATGCGGCGGCCATATATGACGTCATACCCCTCTTCCCACTTGGCGTAAAATGCCTCAATCAATTCCGGCGGGTCTTGCAGGTCGCCATCGAGCAGCACTACGCCATCCTTGGTCGAGAGCTCCATGCCGCTGCGGAAAGCCATCTGCGACCCGAAATTACGTGAGTGCGAAATGCCGATCACACGCGGGTCTTTCGCGCTGATGTCGCGGATTACCTGCGCGCTATCGTCCGGGCTGCAATCGTTGACAAAGATGATTTCGTAATCGATGCCAAGCTTGCGGAAGACATCGGTCAAGCGTTGGTGCATGACGGGAATTGCCTGAGCATCCCTGTAACAGGCGATGATGGCGGATATGCTGCGCTTGTACTCGCTGATATTCTTCTTGGATGCTGCAACCATTTCACTGTCGCTGAGTTGGCTTACCCAGCGGGCTGTGGAGCGCAGTCCCTCCTCCAGGCTGATGCCGGGTTTCCAGCCAAGCTGTTCGATTGCCTTGCGCGGGTTGGCATACCACTCCGCCAAGTCCCATGCGCGCCCTTCCATGGCGCCAAATTGCGGCTCTGCCGCCACATTAAACACGCGCCGTGTGGCGTCCGCCAATTCGGCTATGGTAGTCTTGATGCCGGTGCCAATATTGAAGTTTTCACCATACAGTCCGGGATGCATCTTTGCTGCCGCCATGATAAAGGCGGCACAGACATCATCAACATGAATGAAGTCGCGCGACGTGCGCGGGTCGACGAATGGCGGCAGCTTTCCCGCAAGCGCCTGCCGCAGCAGGGTAGGCAACAGGCGCGAGGTGTCTTCCAGCGGGCCGTAGACTGCATACAGGCGCAGGTTCACACAAGGGAAGTTGTGATACTTACCCATGAAGCGCAAATAGTTTGCCACCGCCACCTTGGAAACGGCGTAAGCGCTGTTTGGTTCGCATACACTGTCTTCGGATGGGGCAGCGCAATTCGTGCCGTACTCGGATGAACTTCCCGCATGAACGAAAGCGGTGAATGGCTGTCCTGCAAGCAGGCTTACAAGATTGACGATAGCCTGGAAATTTGTCTGGTAGATCAGGTTGGCGTCTTCCTCGAAGGAATAGGCGCCATAGGCTACGCAATCGAAGACCGTTTGCGGGTTGACGCTGTTGATGAGGTTCTTGGCTGCCGCATAATCGTTAAGATCAACCGCAATGATATGCTCATCTTTGACCTCTGCAAGACGCCAGCCCTTCTCGCGATGGATGACCGCAAAAACATCTTCGCGAGCAGCCGCAAGCATCCTGAATAAATTGGCGCCGACAAAACCTGCAGCGCCCATAACCAGGATTGGCCCCCTCAGAGAGCGAATGTAAATTTGCAAATCAGGCATGGTGGAGGCCTTTCAAAACGTCAAGCATGCTGTCGGCATCGAGAGCGGATTGCTGGCGCAAGAATTTTTGGGAGCCGTACCGGTCGAAATGATGGGCGCGCGCGTAGCAATGGCGGAAGTTGCGCACCGCCCTGTTTTTCTCAGCCATGTGCAACAGCAGGTCGGAACCGAATCCGCCTTGACGCACATGCTCTTCGGCAACGCACAAGCCGGGGGATTTTTCAAGCTGGGACAGCAGCTCGTGCGGCAGGGGGTTCTGTTCGATGGGAAGCTCGGAAACAATCCACAGATTGGGGCGATATTCCGCCGACAAGTGCTCGAAAGCCCCGATATAGATTCCCGCCAGCGGGCCAACCGCAATCACCACCGGGCCGCCCCCGCAGGTCAGTTGCCGCCACGGCGCATAAGCAGGAACGGCATAGCCTTTGGGCGGCTCGCCGCGCCCCATCCTGATGTAGGCGGGGCGGGAGGAAGCACCGGCGCGCGCAATCACGGCATCCATATCCTCATCGAATGCCGGCACGTAAACCGACATGCCGGGCAATGTCAGCAGCACGCCATAATCCTCGATCGCATGATGGGTGGGACCCATCACGCCGTAGCCATAGCCACCTCCATTGCCGATCAATTTTACCGGCAGGTTGTGGAAGGTGATGTCGTTGCGAATCTGCTCAAAAGGCCGCGCGTAGCAAAATGGCGCGATGCTGTACACCCAGACTTCAAAATCCTGCCTCGCCAGCCCGGCCGCGACCGAAATCATGTTTTGCTCGGCCACTCCGGCATTGATGAAGCGCGGCCCCAATGCCTGCTGCAGAGGCTCCAGCGCCATGAACCCCAAGTCGCCGGTGAGGAACACCATCTCCGGTTTCGTGGCCCGTGCCACCAACGCATCGCAAAGCTGTTTTCTCATTTGAGTTCGAGTTCCTCGATGGCTTTCCGGTATTGATCTTCGGTAAGCGGAAGGTAATGCCATTCCATCCGGTTTTCCATAAAGCTGACGCCGTGGCCCTTGACGGTACGCAGGACAATGATACGCAGGCGTTGCCTCTCGCCTTCAAGAGCGGCGCGGATAGCATCTGCATCATGGCCATCAATTATTTGCAGGTTGACATCGAAGCCTTTAAGCCTGTCCCAGAGCGGGGACATGGAGGCGACGTCAGACGTGGATCCGAACCCTTGCAATTCATTGTGATCCACCAGCACCGTGAGATTGAACAAGCGGTGGTGGCAGGCAAAGATGAGCGCTTCCCATGTCGAACCTTCCTGCCATTCGCCATCCGAGGTCAGACAGACCACTTGGGTATCGTTGCCCTTCAGCTTGAAGGCAAGCGCCGTACCGGCGGCAAGCGACAAGCCGTGGCCCAGGCTGCCGGTGGCGAATGGTATATCCGCAATGCCCTTTGCAGGCGGGTGGCCGGCAAGCAGCGTGTTGTCCTTATGGAATAGTTCCAGGTCATGATCCTGAAGGCGCCTTAAACTCCACAGGGTTGTGTAGAGCGCACCTGCCGAGTGCCCCTTTGATAATATGAACTTATCCTCTCCGCTGAGATACTCATGGAAGATGATCAACATTGCATCGAGCGCCGACAGGTTTCCACCAATATGCCCAACGCCGCTGTCGAAGTGCATTTGCAGCAGCCGCTTGCGTGCGGCGGAAAAATCTTCTGCGGTTAATCTGTTGTTGGTGGCCATCATTTTCAATCGTTTGAATCTGTATATTCCGATAGTGTCGCGGATTCAACGTTGAACTGCAACTCCCCGTGCGCTCCCCGTGCGCTGTTGGATTTATTTCTAAATGGCCTTTTTTCTGGTATGTTCAACACCAATACATCGGACATTCATAGAAAGCTGATTTTTATGCATAGCTGCAGAAACCGTAGCGGACAGACTGGCATCGGGAAAACGCAAAGCACAACCGCCCGGGCGCACCCATGGAAGCAACAAGCATGAAGCCAGGAAGGAATGATCCATGCCCTTGCGGCAGCGGAAAAAAATACAAAAAATGTTGCTACGAGAAACCGGAAGCATCCCGTGCAATCCAGCCCGCACAGCAAACCCGGGCCATGGCGCCCAGCCAACAAGCAATGGATGCTTTGGTGTCGCTCATCAACCAGCAGCAGTACATTGAGGCAGAGCACATGGCAAGGTCGATGACGGAAAATTTCCCGCACGATGTGTTTGGCTGGAAAATGTTGGGGGCGGTGTTAAAACGGATGGGGCGAAATGCTGATGCGTTGGCGCCGATGAAAAAAACGGTAGCATTGTCGCCAAGTGATGCTGGGGAGTATAACAACCTTGGCGCCACCCAGCAGAAACTGGGGCTGCTGGGCGAGGCTGAGGCCAGCTACCGGCGGGCTCTGCAAGTCAATCCTGATTATGCTGAGGCGCATTACAACCTGGGTGTTATCTGCCAGCAAATGGGCCGCCTTGACGAAGCAAAAACCTGCTACCAGCGGCTGCTGGAAATCAAGCCAGATTACACCGAGGCGCATTACAACCTGGGCGTCATCTTTCAAATCCAGGATTGCTTGAACGAAGCCGAAACCAGCTATCGGCGGGCGTTGGAGATCAAGCCGGATTTTGCCGAGGCGCATGTCAACCTGGGCCTTACCGCCAAAAAACTGGGCAAGCTGGATGAAGCTGAGGCCAATTGCAGGCAGGCGCTGGAAATCAAGCCGGATCTTGCCGAGGCGCACTATAACTTGGGCCTCATCCTTAAAGAGCAACACCGGCTGGGCGAGGCCGAAGCGAGCTACCGGCGGGCGCTAAAGATCAAACCGAATTATGTAGAGGCTTATAATAGTTTGGGTCTCGCCCTCAGGGCTTTGGGCCGGCTGGATGAAGCAGAGGCCAGCTACCTGCGGGCGCTGGAAATCAAGCCGGATTTTGCTCTCGCGCAATACAGCCTCAGCATGGTGCTTCTCGCCCACGGACAGTTCCAGCGTGGCTGGCAGTGTTACGAGATGCGCTGGAAATGGAAGGGTGCAAAGCGCTTGCCTGAAACGCCTTACCCTTGCTGGCTTGGCGAAAAAGATATTGCCGGAAAAAAATTATTAATCCAGGCTGAACAGGGTGTGGGCGACGCCATACAGATGCTACGCTATGTTTCCCTGCTGGAGCAAAAAAATATCGAATGCTGGATTCAGGTTCCGGAATCATTGCATCATTTGGTTGCACGGAGTTTCCCTTGCTCCAGAGTCGTTGAGCGGCATGTTTGCCCAGAAGGGCTGGATTACAGAATTCCCGTGATGAGCCTGCCTCTGGCAATGCGCACATTCTCGGAACAATTGATTCCAAGGAATGTTCCCTATCTAATACCAAGCGATGGCCGGGTCAGTTTCTGGCAAAAACAACTGGCTTCAACACGATCAAGAACTGTGGGGCTGGTGTGGCGCGGCAACCCAAAAATGAAAGACAATCATTACCGCTCGGCATCGCTGGCGGATTTGCTGCCCTTGATTGCAGCGTTTGAAACGGTTCAGTTTGTAACCCTGCAGAAAGATGTTACGGATGAAGAACGCAATGCGCTCAAGGATTACGGCAACGCGCGCATACTGGACGATGAGTTAACCGATTTCGATGAAACTGCGGCGGTAATGAGCAACTTGGATATTATGGTCTCGATGTGCACAGGGCCGGCGCACCTGTCAGGCGCGCTGGGCAAGCCCACTTGGGTATTGTTGACGTTCAGCGCCGACTGGCGCTGGATGGTTGATCGCCTGGATTCGCCCTGGTACCCAACGGCAAAACTTTTCCGGCAGAAATCCATTGGGAATTGGGCGGAAGTGGTAAGCGATGTCAAAACGGCGCTTGCTGACCTGGTATCTCAGCCCATAAATCACGAAACACGCGCTACCGGCAGGCAAGCGGCTTAGAACTTGTCCGATTTTACCGGGGTGGTTATGCGCAAATATAGCGCCGTGGCAAATAAAATAGCGAGCAGCGACAGCGTGGCCAGCGTCACCCGGTTGGCGGCCTGCTGTACGGCAGAGAAATTAAACGGATAAGGCTTGTAGTTTGCGAAGGCTTGAGCCGCATCGCGTTGGGCAACTGTAAAATGATCTCCCGGTGTGCAGTTATTTTGCTCCGGATAAAGGTAGCAAGCCGGGTTCTTGATGTTAAGCACGCCATCCGTTTCATCCAGCACCGGACCCCGATGCAGGGTCTTGAACGGAAAATGCTCCAGCCGGTAACCGAATACCGGGTTGTAACAAACTAGCTGAGACGCCCCGGCGGCGAGCATGTCATTACGGTTTAACGGTGACCGTACCTGGTTGTATGCATCGACAAACGCATCAACGTATTGGATGCGCGGCAGGATCGTTCCGTCGCGTGCGGCATGCCATGCGTTGACAATGGTGTCGGGCCGGTATCTCTGGGAGTGGTAATAATTACGGTCTTTTACCGCATTGATCAGGATCAGCGCCGCAAGCGCCGCAGCAAGCATGCCGTTCCTGCGGCTGGCCAACAACGAAATCCTGTCCAGAAACAATGCGGCCACCAAAATTACGGCTGGAATGTAAACCAGAAACCAGCGTAGTTGGCTGCTGCTAGACTTGATCAACGGAATCTGTTTCAGAAAAGTATTCCAGTCCGGCGTATAAATATTCAGTGCAAGGGGTAATGCAAGGACGAAACCAAGCAGAACAAGCCATGCCCATCTGGCTGGGCTGAGCCGTGGATGTATATCCCGCGCATGGCTCAGCATGACCGCTGTTCCCGCCAATATGATCAGCAACGGAACGGCGGTAATGCCGTATTCCCACTCGTGGCGTTCGAGCAACCACTTCGCGTTTGCGATCAAGGGCCAAGCCTGTTCTGCAATGTCTGGTGGCATGAAAAACAGTGCACTGAACAGCAATTTTATGGCGTCCCACAGGCTGGTAATACCAGGCAGCGTGTAATCGCTACGAGGAAAGTTATGCAGGAAAGAAAGCGTAGCTGCCAGCTTCGCAGCAGACAACCCTATGGACACCGGCACGGCAACCAGCGAGCGTTGCAAAAGGCGCGCAGATACGCGACCAGCCAGGCCGTGCAAACAAATGATTGCCAGCACGGCGACAGTGCAATGCAATACCAATTGCGCCATGCCGGAGTAGACGCAGTATGCAAGCATGCACCCGGCAACAGCGCCATTGAGCAGAATGTCAGATACACGTTTCCCGCATGGCCGCAGCAAAAAATAGGCAATCCAAGGAATCAGCATTACGCCATGAAACATGTAATGGCCAACCATCAAGCGGTGAATGAAAAATCCATTGAACATGAACAGCGCACCGCCAAGCACCGCCGCCTGGTTGCTAACACCAAAACAAGAGCGTAACAATAGGTAAAAACCCCAGAAACCCAGCGCCGCAAACAACAGCATCGTCACATAAATGCTGGTGAGTGGGTTAATGAAAAACGTCAGGAATTGTGCTACCGAATAGAAAATAGATCCAGGCTCACCCAGTTCCGGCTGCCCACCGCAAAAAGCCGGTGTAAACCAAAACGGCTCAAAAAAACCATTGCTCTTGAACCAGAAATAGCCATTCAACAAGTATGGCATAACGGCCGCATAATCATTGCCCAGCGTGCCATTCATGGTTGGGAAAAACTGCCCGAAAATAAGGTGATACGCGGCAAACAGGAGCAGAAAGCTGACTGCTACAATCCACCAGCCCTGAGCCACAACGGCAATCCTTACCATGCAATATATCCTCTAGCCACTGAGGGCAACAAAATACTTTGATTATGCCGCAAGGCGGCGTTTTGTGCGTAAATACCGCAATCCTGTATGCACATTGGTCTATTGCAAGAATGTGATTTGCCGCCCGCTCGCAAAAATTCGTAAAAAAAAAGAAATATTTGCCAAAGCGGTCTGGCCTTCTTATAATGCGCGCCCTCTATCGCAATTGAAATTCTCAAGGAGTCACCATGGCAAACAGCGCACAAGCCAGAAAGCGCGCAAGACAAGCGGATAAGCAGCGGGAGCACAACATGAGCCTGCGCTCTGAGCTGCGCACCGCAATCAAAAAAGTAACGAAAGCCATCGAAGCGGGCGACAAGGCCGCCGCCAAGGTTGTGCTCAGCGAATCCACCAGCATCGTGGATTCCATCGCCGACAAAAAGATAATCCACAAAAATAAAGCCGCACGCCACAAGAGCCGCCTGTCCGCCGCCATCAAGGCGATGGCCTGAAACTGGCTCTCAGGCTGCACCCCTGCAGGCCGGCAAAATTGCCGGCTTTTGTTTTTGAAATAATTTTCCCCTTGCGCAGCAAGGGCATTTTGGCCCAATATATGCGCTTTGGGGAATTCGGAACGGCGGCTTTGCCGCCGTCTTTCATTTTATGCCTATGTCGCACTTGATGAACACATACGCCCGCCTGCCAATCTCCTTCACGCACGGGGAAGGCGCATGGCTATGGGACAGCGACGGCAAACGTTATCTCGACGCGCTCGCCGGCATCGCCGTCAACACGCTGGGGCATGCCCATCCGAGTTTCACTGTTGCACTTAACACGCAAATCGGGAAACTGATCCATGTATCCAACCTTTATCAGGTGCGGGAGCAGGAGCAAATAGCCGACAAGTTGTGCGCGCTATCCAACATGCAGGAGGTATTCCTGTGCAATTCAGGATGCGAGGCCAATGAAGCTGCGATCAAGCTGGCGCGCATGTATGGCCACCACAAAGGCATCGAAATACCCAGCATTATCGTGATGGAAAAAGCGTTTCACGGCCGCACGCTGGCCACCTTGTCCGCCACCGGCAGCCGCAAGGTGCAGGCCGGTTTCGAGCCGCTGGTGAAAGGTTTCGTGCGCGTGCCTTACGACGATCTTGCGGCCATCCGCCAGGTCGCCGAACATAACCATGATATCGTGGCCGTGCTGGTGGAGCCAATCCAGGGCGAAGGCGGCATCCGCACGCTGGATATCCATTATCTCGAACGCCTGCGGGAAATCTGTGACCAGCACGACTGGTTGCTGATGCTGGACGAGGTGCAATGCGGCATCGGACGCACCGGCAAATGGTTCGCCCACCAGCACACCGGCATCCTGCCGGACGTGATGACCCTGGCCAAGGGTCTGGGCTCCGGCGTGCCTGTCGGCGCCTGCCTTGCCGCCGGCAAGGCAGGCGGCACATTCAAGCCGGGCAACCACGGCTCCACCTTCGGTGGCAATCCGCTGGCCAGCATGGCTGCACTCACCACGCTGACCATCATGGAGCAGGACAAGCTGCTCGACAATGCCACAAGCATAGGCAACTTCCTGCTGCAAGGTTTCCATACGCATCTGGGGCAGCTTGACGGTGTGACCTCCATCCGCGGCCAAGGGCTGATGATCGGCATCGAATTGAGCAAGCCTTGCGGCGATCTGGTGCAACGCGCCCTGGCGCAGGGATTACTGATCAATGTCACCGCCGACAACGTCATCCGATTGTTGCCGCCTTTGGTGTTCACCGAGGCAGAAGCACAACAGTTGCTGGATATGCTGTGCCCGCTGGTGGCCGACTTCCTGTCGCAAGAGGCATAGCATGGACAGCACCAAACACTTTAGTTCCGACATCACGCCCGCAAGCGGGCATGAGTCTTCACTGAAATGCCTTCGGCATTTTCTGCAATTCAACGACCTGACACTGGCCGAACTCGAACATGTCTTCGAACGCACGCGCATCATCAAGCAACGCTTCAAGGCTTACCAGCCCTACCACCCGCTGGCCGACCGCACGCTGGTGATGATCTTCGAAAAAAATTCCACGCGCACACGCCTGTCGTTCGAGGCCGGGATGCAGCAGCTCGGCGGCTCCGCCATCTACCTCAACACGCGCGACACGCAGCTCGGACGCGGCGAGCCGGTGGAAGACGCGGCGCAGGTGATCTCGCGCATGAGCGATATCGTGATGATCCGCACCTTCGAACAGAGCATCATCGAGCGCTTCGCGGCAAATTCGCGCGTGCCGGTCATCAACGGCCTGACCAACGAATACCATCCGTGCCAGATACTGGCCGATATATACACTTACATCGAGCAGCGCGGCAGCATAAAAGGCAAAACCGTGGCGTGGATCGGCGATTCCAATAATGTGTGCAACACCTGGCTGCAGGCGGCGGAACTGCTCAACTTCAACGTGCATGTCTCGACCCCGCCCGGCTATGAAGTGGAGCCGGAGCGCGCCGGGCTGTTCGGCGAGGATAACTATGAAGAATTCGCCGACCCGATGGATGCCGCGCGCGGCGCCGACCTGGTAACTACCGACGTGTGGACCAGCATGGGCTTCGAGCGCGAAAATGACGCACGGCGCAAGGCGTTTGCCGACTGGATTGTGGACGCGGAAATGATGTCTGTCGCCAAACCGGATGCGCTGTTCATGCACTGCCTGCCCGCGCATCGCGGCGAGGAGGTGGATGCCGCCGTGATCGACGGCCCGCAATCGGTTGTATGGGATGAGGCGGAAAACCGCCTGCACGTACAAAAAGCTCTTATGGAATACTTGCTGTTGGGAAAAGTAAACACTTAAATCGAAGCACAACACGTCATGTGCAGGCGGTTTCGGCGAAAGCTAACATGAGCGTAGCGAATGTTAAGTGCGCAGCACGGCTGGAGCCAAAATAGATTGCATGTGCAGAAGGCGTTGATGGAATATCTGCTGCTCGGCAAAGTGAGCAAATAAAATGTAGGGTGGGTTAGCCGCATAGCGGCGTAACCCACCATCAAGAACCGGTGGGTTACGCTACGCTAACCAGCGACTTGCCGCTTTAGCGGCTTTAGTCGAGTGGCTATGCAAAGCTAACCCACCCTACAAGTGAG
>JAHFRC010000043.1 GCA_023259015.1 Nitrosomonadales bacterium
GGTCAGGCCTTACATTTGACATGTAAAATGTAAGGCTCCGTTTTTCCGGTTGGCGAAGCAAAAGAAAGTGACCAGTTGCTGGTCTACCACCGGCGAAATTGCTTTTGGGTAAGAGGCCAGTGGTTCGACAAGCTCTCCACGAACGGCATTGGCCGTCGGGCTATCCCAGCAAACTAACCCTCCCCCCATCTCCCCACCAACCCATGCTCCACCCCCAAATGATCCAGCACCCGTGCTACTACAAAATCCACGATGTCCTGCACATTCTGTGGATGATGATAGAAGCCTGGATTCGGCGGCAGGATAACCGCACCTGCATGTGAAAGTTTAAGCATATTTTCCAGATGGATGGCGGAGAACGGCGTTTCGCGCGGTACCAGAATCAGCGTGCGTTTTTCCTTGAGCATGACATCCGCCGCGCGGGCGATCAAATCGTCGCTGATACCGTTGGCGATCTTGCCCAGCGTGCCCATGGTGCAGGGGCAGACTACCATTGCGTCGCCGGGATTGGAGCCGGAAGCCATCGGTGCATACCAGTCCTGGATGCCGAATACTTTCAGTTCGCCGCTGAATTTTCCGATGCGCTTGCACAATAATTTTTCCGCATCCTGCGGGCGGTTGGGCAGTGTGAAATCCAGTTCCTGTTTGGCGACGATCTGTGCGGCCTGCGAATACACCAGATGCACGCGCTGCCCGCTCTGCAACAGGCATTCGAGCAGGCGCATGGCGTAAGGCAGTCCGGATGCGCCGGTGAGCGCCAATGTGATGGTTTTCATTGCTGGATAATCACCGCTATTTTATTTTTTGTCACTCCCGCGAAGGCGGGAGTCCAGCATTTAAATGGGCTGGATACCCGCCTTCGCGGGTATGACGAGATGTTTCTGCGGCTGTGTCTGGCTCATCCAGGTAGTGCGCCGCAATCATTCCGTTCACCGTCCCGAACACCAGCGCGGCAGCGGCAAAGATGGGTATCAGGTACGCGATGCCCGCATGGGGAATCAACCACCAATATACCACCAGCAGTTGCCCGGCGATGTGGGCGAAGGCGGCGAGGATGCTGTGGGTGACGGAGCCGAACCAGCGTTGCGGCAGGTGTTGGCATGCGGCCAGTATGGCAAGGCTGCACAGCGCACCGCCGAGGCTGAGGAAAAATCCCGGCGCGAGAAAGTTGCCAAACAACAGGCTGCCCGCCGCCACGCGCAGCAGCGACACCCACGCCGCCGTGCGCCAGCCATAGCGGGCCAGCACGATGAGGATGACGATGTTAGCCAGCCCCGGCTTCACGCCCGGCAATGGCGAGGGGATGGCGGCTTCCAGTACCGACAGGCCGAGCGCCAGCGCGGCCATGCGCGCGATGTGGTGATCCTCGGCGGTGGTGCTTAGCTGTATCGAGGTGCAAGATTCAAGATGCAAGGCGCAAGGTGAATCCGAGCTTTTAACTTGCTCCCTGCTCCTTGTTCCTTGTTCCTGATTCTCAGTAGTTGAGGCTGTCATAGTTTCTCTTTCTGCCACTCAATTCGACACTGACCTGATTCGGCAGGCACACTGCAATCTCGCCCGCCTGTTTCAGCCAGCCTTGGCGCACGCAATACTGGCGCGGACTGGGGTCGGCGGCGATGCGCGCCTGCCGGTTGTAGATACTGATGCGGCTGATGCCGAGCGGGCCAGGCACTTCGATGACCTGGTCGCGCGACAGGGGCGCTTCGCGGAATATCTTGCCGCCGCTGCGGATGATAGCCTTGTCCGCCGCTCCGCCTTGCCACAGCGTGAGGGTGAGGAAGGCGGTGAATGACACGCCGAGCAACAGCGTGAGCCAGTCGCCTGGCCTGATGTGTTCGATGGGCAGGCGCAGGTTCATCAGGCGATCAACGCGCGGTGGCGCAGCAACACTTGTTGTTGCGCCTCGAAATGGCGCGCCAGTTTTTCCGCAAGGTATACCGAGCGATGCTGTCCGCCGGTGCAGCCGATGGCGACGGTGAGGTAGCTGCGGTTGTCGGCGAGGAAGCAGGGCAGCCAGTTTTCAATGAAGCTGCGGATGTCATCATACATTTTCAGCGCGTCGGGAGTGCGTTCGAGGAATTCGGCCACCGCCGCATCGCGCCCGTTCAAGGAGCGCAAACCGGGATCATAGTGCGGGTTGGGCAGGCAGCGCACATCGAACACAAAGTCGGCGTCGAGCGGGATGCCGTTCTTGAAACCGAATGACTGGAACAGCAGGGTGAGGTGCGCGCGGTCAATCCGGATGAAGTCCTTGACCCAGGCGCGTAGCGCATTGGCGCCGAGTTCGCTGGTATCGATGCGGTGGCCGATGTTGCCGATTTCGGCGAGCAGTTCACGTTCGCGCTGGATGCATTCCGGCAGGGTAAGGTTCGGTTTTCCGCCTGCCGTGGGCGTGGCATCGCTCAGCGGGTGCCGGCGGCGTGTCTCGGAAAAGCGTTTCACCAGCGTATCGGTCTGCGCCTCGAGGAATAACAGGTGCACATCCACGCCGCGTTGCTTGAGTTGTTCGATGTGCAGCGGCAATTGTCTTACGCTGCCACCGCTGCGCACGTCTATGCTGACAGCGACGCACACATTGCCTGACTGGCGCAGGTTATCCATAAGAGGAGAAAGCAGGTCGGCGGGCAGGTTGTCCACACAATAGTAGCCGCTATCTTCCAGCATCCTGAGCGCGACGCTCTTGCCGGAGCCGGATAGGCCGCTGATGAGAAAGAGTTGCATAGGGTGCCTTTAAAATCCAGATTTCATCCCAACTGCTGCGTTGCGTAAAAAGTTTCTTGCTTACATATCACTCATATGCGGCGCTACGAAAATTTTTTCGCGCCTTGCATTTGGGCGAACTCTGAATTTTCAGAGGCACCCATTATTGATTCCGCATGGATTGTTCCTGGCGGCTGATAAATTCCTGCGTACTGTCGATGCCGCGCTGCTGCATGACAAAGTTGCGCGCCGCCGCTTCCGTCAGCACCGCAAGGTTGCGCCCGGTCATTACCGGGATGCTGACCGTGTTGATTTTAACGCCGAGGATTTCCTGGTAACTCGCGTTTATCGGCAGCCGCTCCAGATGCGACATGTCGCCGCCGGGGGGGCGTTGCAAGTGCACTATCAGGTTCAGGTTTTTCTTGCGCCGCATCGCCGTCTCGCCAAACATGGTGCGGATATTGAGCACGCCCAGGCCGCGCACTTCGAGGAAGTCGCGCAACAGCTCCGGGCAGCGGCCCTCCAGCGTTTCCGGGGAGATGCAGTACAGTTCGACAATATCGTCCGCCACCAGGCCATTGCCGCGCGAAATGAGTTCCAGCCCCAGTTCGCTCTTGCCTATGCCGCTGTCTCCGGTAATCAGCACGCCGACACCCAGTACGTCGAGGAATATGCCGTGGCGTGTGGTTGATTCCGCCAGTGCTTTGACCAAATAGTGGCGCACCAGCCACATCAGGTGCACGCTGGGCAGCGGGGAGCGAAATAGCGGGGTGTGCGTGCGGTTGGCATAGTCTATCAGGGGTTGCGGAATTTCCTCGGCGCCTGCCACGATCAGGCATAGTGTGCCGCTATTTTCAAGCTGTGCCAGCGCCTCATTGAAGGCGGGGGGCTGTAGTGCGCGCAGGTAGTCGAGTTCGGTGCCGCTCAACACCTGCACCCAGTTCGGGTGGGTCAGGTTGAGGTGCCCGATCAATCCCTTGTTTGATGCATTGACCAGTTCGCTGTCGAGAATTCTGGCGGAGCCATCCTTGCCGGCAACCCAGTTCCATGCCAGCCTTTCCTGTTTGTCGTCGAAGAATTGCTGGATGTCGACCTGCGCCATGCCAGTCAAGCCTTCCAGTTTACAAACAGTTGATGGATGGCTGCCGGGTCGTCGCTGTTTTGCAATTGCTCGCGAAAAGATTTGTCGCTGAACATTTGCGCCAGTTCACCGAGCAGTTGCAGGTGCAGGTCGGTGGCGCGCTCCGGCACCAGCAGCACAAAAATAAGATTGACCGGCTGCCCGTCCGGCGCGTCGAAAGGGATCGGCGCCTGTGTCTTGACAAAAGCGGCTATTGCGTTGCGCAGTCCCTTGATACGGCCGTGCGGGATGGCCACGCCCTGCCCGAGTCCGGTGGAACCGAGCTTTTCGCGCGTGAACAGGCTGTCGAACACCTGGCTGCGTGCGATCTGCCGGGTGTTCTCGAATAATATTCCGACCCGCTCGAAAACCCGTTTCTTGCTGGTGGAATCCGGATCCAGTATGACGTTTTCGGCGGGCAGGATTTTGCTGATCAGGTTCATGGTTCCATCCCTGCTTTAAGCGGCTGTTTTACTCGGTTGCGGGATGTTTGCCGGAACCATCGTGGCGGCGCGTTGCGTGTTTTTCCTTGTGCTTGAGTATCTGGCGGTCGAGCTTTTCGACCAGGTTGTCGATGGCGACATACAGGTTGGCATCATCGCATTCCACAAAAATGGTTTTTCCGCTGAGGTGCACATTGGCCTCCGCCTTCTGTTTCAGTTTTTCCACGGAAAGAATGACATTTACGTCGATTACGTTGTCGAAGTGGCGCTTGATCTTGCCGATTTTGCTTAGCACATGCTCGCGGATGGCGGGGGTGATTTCCAGGTGGTGTCCGCTTAGATTGAGGTTCATGGCTTGCTCCTTATGGTTAGAGTGATTTACGAAGATTGGCCGGGGGGATGTGCAGCAACTCCCGGTATTTTGCCACGGTACGCCGGGCAACCAGTATGCCCTGCTGTGCCAGGATTTCTGACATGCTGCTATCGCTCAAGGGGTGCTGCGCGTTTTCCTCGCTAACCAACTGCTTGATGAGCGCGCGGATTGCCGTGGATGAACATGTGCCGCCGGCATCGGTTGCGACACCACTGCCGAAAAAATATTTGAGTTCGAAAATGCCGCGCGGGGTGAGCATGAATTTTTGCGTGGTCACGCGCGAGATGGTGGATTCGTGCAGTTCGAGCTGTTCCGCAATTTCACGCAATACCAGCGGGCGCATGGCGATTTCACCATAATCCAGGAAATGGCGCTGGCGGTCGACGATGGCCTGCGAAACGCGCAGGATGGTATCAAAGCGCTGTTGCAGGTTCTTGATGAACCAGCGCGCTTCCTGCAACTGGCCGGAAAGCTGCTGCGCAGTTTTTTCGCCGCGCTGTTGCAGGATGCTGGCATATATCTGGTTGACGCGCAGGCGCGGCATGGCTTCCATGTTCAGCCGTGCACGCCAGCTTCCCTCAAGGCGCTCCACTATCACATCCGGCACCACATAGTCGGCGGTGCGATGTTGAAATTCCGCGCCTGGCTTTGGCTTGAGATGGATGATGAGGGCTTGGGCGGTGCGGAGCGCCGCATCGTCGCAATGCAGGACTTTCTTGAGTTTTGTGAAGTCGCGTGCCGCCAGCAGGTCCAGGTGCTGCGTTACAATGCATAGCGCCAAGTCGCGGCATGGAGTTTCTTCCAGCAGGGCCTTGAGTTGCAGCGCCAGGCATTCGCTCAAGGTGCGCGCGCCGATGCCGGCTTCGCTCAAGTTCTGCAACTGCGTCAGCGCGGTTTCCAGGTCGTCCAGCGTGACATCGAGTTGTTCCGGCAACAATTCGGCGATTTCTTCCAGCGGCTGCGCAAGATAGCCGTTTTCATCCAATGCATCGACCAATAGTCCGATGATTTTTTTGTCGCGCTCATCAATCTGGCTCATATTGAGTTGCCAGATGAGGTGTTCACGCAAGCTGGGATTATCTGCCACCACCTCTGCGCGCTGATCCTCATCGTTGTCATCATCAAATGAGCCACCCGCTGAGAACGAGGGTTCATTCCACTCTTCCTTCGCCCATTCTTCCCCGGTTTGTTGCGGCGTTTCATCTATCGTTGCGGTATTTTCCGTGGCCGAAGTTGAAGCGGCGTCGCCGTGCGCGTAAGGCAGCGCGAAATCGTCGTCTTCACGTTCGAGCATGGGATTTTCTTCCAGCAGACGCGCCACTTCCTGGTTGACCTCCAAGGTAGATAGTTGCAACAGGCGAATGGCTTGCTGCAACTGGGGGGTAAGCGCCAGTTGCTGGGATTGCCTGAGTTGTAAGGCTTGTTTCATTGCTCGGTTTACGGAGGGAGCGGAGTTAGTACGCGTTCACAGTTTGAAGTGCTCACCGAGATATACTTTTCTCACGCCTTCATTATAGATGATTTCATCAGGTTTGCCTTCCGCCATTACCGAACCGGCATTGATAATGTAGGCGCGGTCGCAGATACCCAGGGTTTCGCGCACATTATGGTCGGTGATCAGCACGCCGATATCGCGCTCCTTGAGGAAGCGGATGATTTTCTGGATATCCAACACGGCAATCGGATCCACCCCGGCAAATGGTTCGTCCAGCAGGATAAAGCGCGGGTTGGTGGCCAGGGCGCGGGCGATTTCGACGCGCCGCCGCTCCCCCCCGGACAGGCTGATGGCGGGGTTGTCGCGAATATGGCTGATGTGCAAGTCTTCCAGCAATTCATCCTGCCGCCCGCCGATTTCATCCTCGGAGTAACCCTGCAATTCCAGCACGGCCTTGATGTTTTGCGCCACGGTGAGGCGGCGGAATATCGAGGCTTCTTGCGGCAAGTAGCCAAGCCCCAAGCGCGCGCGATTGTGTATCGGTAGATGGGTAATGTTTTTCTGGTCGATGAAAATATCGCCGCCGTCCGTGGCTACCAACCCGACTATCATGTAGAAGCAGGTGGTTTTGCCCGCACCGTTGGGGCCAAGCAGCCCGACCACTTCACCGCTTTGCAGCGACAGTGAAACGTCATGCACCACAGTGCGGGAGTGATAACGCTTTTTCAGGGATACGGCGCGCAGTTCGCTCATTGAGCGGACTCAGGCTGGATCAGAGCTTCCGCCGGCTTGATCGGCAACGGTTCTGCCGCCTGGCCGGTTGCGGCCCTCTTGTTTTTTGGCTGGATGATGGCACGTACACGCCCCTTGCCAGGCGCATCCACCAGTTTTCCGGATGCATCCATTTGCTTGCCTGTGGCGCCGTCCACCTGGAAAATTTCTGTTTTTGAACTGTAGGTGATGTGCTCGCCGCGCACTTCGTCTTCCCCTCGTTTCATGTATGCCTGCCCAAATAAATCCAGGGTCTCACTTTTGGTGTCATATTCGATGCGCTCGCCAAAGCCTTCCGCATATTCTTCGCTTCCATCCCGTTTCTGGCGGAAACTGGCGGGTTGACCGGTAACCTTGCCGTGGGTAAACCCATCTTTGCTTTGCGTCACGACAATCTTGTCGCCGCGGATGACCATCGTGCCCTGGGTGAACAGGACATTTCCTTCGAATGTGCTGATCTGGTTGGTATCGTCGACGCTGACCCGGTTGGCGTCCAGATGCATGGTCTTGTCGCGGTCAGCGCGTTCCGCGTGGCTACCCGGGGAGTAGCAAGCCAAGGCCAGGCAAAGTAAAAAAGCGTAGCGCAAGGACGTAATAGGTTTAATGTTTTGCTGGGTCATGTTGGCTTTTAACTTGTGCAAGTAACTTTAAAACGCGCGCCTTGCTGTCGAATTGCAAACCCACTGCGTGCACGATGCTGTGTGCATCCTGCAGGATGACAGGGCGGCTGGTTTCCGCCAGGTCGCTATCCGGAATGACATGCAGGAAGTCAGTGGTCAATGTCATTTCGCTCTGCGTGCCGCTGGCTGCACGCACGAGCTTTACCTCATCGCGCAGGAATACTTCCTCACCCTTGCTCGACACCTCGCCGCGTTTGGCAAAAGCATAAACCGGCGGTAATTCGGCATTAAAGCTGCTTAGCTGCGGCTTGTCCAGATGTGTGCTGTCATCATCGGGGTAATGCACCATCTCCTGTGCGGATAGGATAAAGCGCGGTACCCCAAGCTCATTCAGCGTGGTGGCGGAAAATTTGTTGACAATGAAATCCGGGTCGTGACGCTTGCTGCTGTCCGGCTTGGGCGGCAGCGGTTGTACTTGCAGGTTAAGCCAATAGGCCGCCGCCAGCAGCAGCAGCAGCGGCAACAGGGGCAGCCATTCACGCAGCCTGTGCAGTGGGCTTGTCATTTTAAATAAGGTTCCAATTGTAAATCGAGCGTGCCCTGCGCCGACATCAACAGCTCGCATACTTCGCGCACGGCGCCGTGCCCGCCGCTACACCGGGTGACGTAATGGGCGCGGTCACGCACCACCTGCGGCGCATCCGGCACGCTTATGGACAGCCCCACATGGCGCATCACCGGCAGATCTACCACATCGTCTCCCATGAAGGCGGCGGCGTCAGGGGGTAATTGAAGCCTGGCTAACAGTTCTTGCATGGTATCCAACTTGTCGTTTACACCTTGGTACAAATGGGTGATGCCCAAGCTATGCGCGCGCAATTCGACGCATTGCGAAGTGCGGCCAGTGATGATGGCTAACTCCACGCCGGATGCCATGAGCATTTTCAGTCCATGCCCATCCAGCGAGTTGAAACGCTTGAGTTCCTTACCCGAATCGGCAAGGAAAAGGCCGCCATCGGTCATGACGCCGTCTACGTCGAAGGCGATGAGGCGAATGGATTTTGCACGGTTCAGTGGCATGGGTGGTTAAGTTGATTATATGACTTTTGCGTGCAGTAAATCATGCATGTTCAGCGCGCCAACCAGCTTGTTACCGGCATCCACCACCAGTATCTGGTTGATGTTGTGCTGTTCCATTAATTGTGCCGCTTCCGCCGCCAGCGCATCCGGGGATATGCTGCGCGGATTGCGCGACATGACAGCGCTAACCGGAGTGGTGGTTAAATCAAGCCGCCGTTCCAGCGTGCGGCGCAAATCACCATCGGTATAGATGCCCAGCACGCGCTGCGCATCATCCACGATGGCAGTCATGCCCAGCCGCTTGCGCGACATCTCCAGTATCGCCTCGGAAAGCAGGGAGCCGTATCCGACTGCAGGAATTTCCGCACCGGTATGCATGATATCGCGCACATGGGTGAGCTGGCGGCCCAGGTTGCCGCCGGGGTGCGAGCGGGCGAAATCTTCTTCGCCAAAGCCCTTGGCATCCAGCAGCGCCACGGCAAGTGCATCGCCCAAGGCAAGTGCGGCCGTGGTGCTGGCAGTGGGCGCCAGCCCCATCGGGCAAGCTTCCTTGTCCACCGCGACGTTGAGGTGGGCATCCGATGCCTGTGCGAGATTGGATTGCGGGTTGCCGGTCAGGCTGATAAGCCGTGCTCCCTGGCGTTTGATGGCAGGCACGATGGCGAGCAGTTCCTGGCTTTCGCCGGAATACGACAACGCGATAAACACGTCGCCGGCGGTGATCATGCCGAGGTCACCGTGGCTGGCTTCGGCAGGATGCACAAAATACGCCGGGGTGCCGGTGCTGGACAGGGTGGAGGCGATCTTGCGCGCGACGTGGCCGGATTTGCCCATGCCGCTGACGATCACCCGCCCCTCGCAGGACAGGATGATGTTGAGCGCGTGCGTGAAAGCCCCGTCGATGCGTTGCGTAAGCGCCTGTACGGCGGCGGCTTCTATGCTCAGAACTTCTCGCGCCAAATCGAGGGCGCGCGGGGAGGCAGAGAGTGTTTTAACCATGGCACTGAATTATAACAGTGGGTATCGGCGCAGTGAAATTTTGAAAGGTCGCGCTACTTAGGGCATTATTCGGGCATGGTGAATTTTTTCGGCTGAAATAGACGCATGACCAACTCGCTGCAATTGCTGCTGATTTTGCTTGCCGTCGCCGTGGGCGTGGTGGTGCTGTGCCGCATCCTGCGCCTGCCCGCAATGCTGGGCTACCTCATCGTCGGCATCCTGATCGGGCCGCATGCGCTGGGCTGGATACCCGATGCGCCGGAGACACGCCACCTGGCAGAATTCGGCGTGGTGTTCCTGATGTTCAGCATCGGGCTGGAATTCAGCTTGGCGCGGTTGCGCATCATGCAACGTGCGGTGTTCGGCCTGGGCGCCGCACAGGTGCTGGCCACCATCTTTCTGGTGATGTTTGCCGCGCTTTTTTTCGGGCTCGATTGGCGCGCCGGCCTGGCGTTGGGCGGAGTGCTGGCGATGTCTTCGACCGCCATTGTCAGCAAGATGCTGGTCGAAAGCGCCGAATTGAATACTCCGCACGGACAGAATGTCATGGGCGTGCTGTTGTTTCAGGATCTGGCCGTGGTGCCGCTCATCATCATCATCCCGGCGCTGGCCAGCAGCGGGCAGGCTTTTTATGCCACGCTCGGTATCGCCTTGACCAAGGCCGCAGTGGTGTTGGCGGCCCTGCTGATTTTCGGGCAACGGCTATTGCGCCCGTGGTTCCATGTGGTGGCAAGACAGAAATCTTCCGAGCTATTCATGCTCAACGTGCTGCTGTTCACCCTGGGGCTGGCTTACCTCACAGAACTGGCCGGGCTTTCCCTGGCGCTGGGCGCATTCGTCGCCGGCATGCTGATTTCTGAAACAGAATACCGCTATCAGGTGGAGGAAGATATCAAGCCGTTCCGCGATGTGCTGCTCGGCCTGTTTTTTGTCACCATCGGCATGCTGCTCGATATGGGCAGCGTGATTGTGGGGTTAGGCTGGGTATTGCTGGTGCTGCTCATTCTGCTGCCGTTCAAGGCGATGGTGGTGGCGCTGCTGGTGCGCTGGTTTGCCGGCGACTGGGGGGTGGCTATCCGTAGCGGACTGGGTTTGGCGCAGGCGGGTGAATTCGGTTTTGTGCTGCTGACATTGGCGGGCGGAGTGAATTTATTGCCTGCGGAAGTGATGCAGAACGTGCTGGCAGGCATGCTGATTTCCATGCTGGCGGCGCCTTTTTTTATCCATCATGCCGAAGCCATCGTGCGGCGCATTTCTCCTTCGGCATGGATGAACCGCGCCATGCAGATTCACCAGATCGCGGTGCAAAGCATGGGCGCCGACGCGCATATCATCATCTGCGGTTATGGGCGTAGCGGGCAAGCGCTGGCACGCTTCATGGAACAGGAAAAGGTCCATTTCATCGCGCTGGATCTCGACTCGCGCCGTGTACGCGAAGCTGCGGCTTCGGGAGAGAACGTGGTATATGGCGATGCCGCAAGGCGCGAAGTGCTTCTGGCCGCCGGGCTGATGCGCGCCAAGACTTTGGCAATCACTTATAGCGACAAGCATTCCGCACTCAGGATTTTGCATCATGTGAATGAGCTGCGCCCCGGCTTGCCCGTGGTAGTGCGCACCGCCGACGAAACTCATGTCGAGGTGCTCAAAAAGGCCGGGGCGGCTGAGGTGGTGGCGGAGGTGACGGAAGGCAGCGTGATGCTCGCCTCGCAAGCGCTGCTTATGTCCGGTGTGCCGCTTAACCGCGTCATTCAACGCATTCAGGAAAGCCGCGCACGCCGCTACAGCGTATTCAGCGGATTTTTCCGTACGTCGGCCGGGGAAGCGGATGAGATGACGGAAAGCCTGCAACCGCGCTTCCATAGCGTATTGCTGGAAGAGCGCGATGCCGCCGTGGGTAAAACGCTGGATGAGGTTAACCTGGCCGAGCTGGATGTGGAAGTCAATTCAGTGCGCCGCCACAACGTGCGCGGCAGCCAGCCGGCTGGCGACATGGTGCTGAGAAATGGTGATGTGCTGGTCTTGCTCGGCCAGCCGATGCCGCTGATGGCGGCGGAAAAACGGCTGCGCGAAGGTTAGTAAAAAATCGCCGGAGCGTGCTTGCGCCATGCGGGCGGCGGGTATTAAATTCCCATGCAGACGGTATAGGAAGCGGCTTCATCAAATGCCGGGGTATTGGTTGTTTCATTGTCAGCATTGCCCCCAACCGTATAAGTCTTCATTGCAAGCATGGATCCGGTGCCATAGTTTCCATCATCCATCGTCAAGTCAATTTGTTTTACGAATTTACCCAGGATGCCGTCCGAGCAGATGGCATATGTACCACGAATCGGGTTGCCCGCCGCGTCTTTCATCGGCGGAGCCGTCGTTGAGTTGCTTTGGATACCGAGCTTGCCACCGGCGGCATTGGTGGGAATGTATGTGTTGCCGGCGGCAACATTGACAGTCGTTTCGCCGGAAGCCAGGCCAGCCATGCGCACATGCTGCCAGAACAAAATCGATTCATCGGTGGCTGTAGTGGAGTTCCAGTTTCCTCCAATGACGCCGTTTCCCTGGGTGGATGCAGGAGTGGTTGCCAGAGTAGCGCCGGCTATATGGGTTGTAACCGCGCTATCGTCTCCCGGCAACGCCTTGAACTTGTCCTGATAGCCGTAGATGAATAACGGGATGTTTTTGAAGTCGCCAGCGAGATTTTTTACCTTGGCGCTATTGATGAGTTCCTGGCCTTTCAATACGCCTCCGAGCAGCAGGCCGATAATTACCAGCACGATGGCGATCTCAATTAAAGTAAAGCCGGATTGGTTGCGTTTCACAATATCAATCTCCTGATGGATTTCAGCAGTACCCAGTTAACTTTCCAACTCTTGCGCCAAGGCTGTGCATTGGCGCTGGTTACAGAGTGATTTATTTGGCGTCCATTTGAGCTGGCAAATTGCATCAATTGTTTTCAAGTTGCCGCAAACAGATTTTGGCCCATTTTTCATTTCACCGAACAGCAGTAATCCTGATTGCATTTACAGGCTAGCAAATTATTTTTTTAATTGATATAGGCCAAATATCTAGGTATGCCTAGATATATATAGAGGGCACCCCTGAAATTTGTTTGTTGTTGCAAGCATACCGAATAAGCATCCTGATCTTGTGTAGCCCGGATTAAGAAGGCTGACAAGCAAAAGTAAGAAGCTGTTGCCGCATCAAGAGGAAGGTGGCTTCTTTGGGCTACCTTAATCTTGGCAAGACAAGAAAAGTAGCTGGCTGCCGGGCCACCCCCAGCAGTTTTGGTCGCTAGTTCAGAACGAATGGCCTATGGGCTTAATGTTGGGTTACGCGCTCCGCGCTAACCCAACATGCTAGATGTATTGAACATCCACCACTTCATACTCCCGCACGCCCCCTGGCGCCATCACTTCGGCGATATCTCCGCTGTATTTGCCGATGAGCGCGCGCGCGATGGGCGAGCTGATGGAAATCTTGCGCTGTTTGATATCCGCCTCATCGTCGCCGACAATCTGGTAAGTCACCACATCGCCATTTCCGACGTCTTCCAGCACCACAGTCGAGCCGAATACGCAACGGCCATCGGCATTGATGGTTTTGGGGTCGACAACCTGCGCGCTGCCCAGCTTGCTTTCCAGATCCACGATGCGCCCTTCTATAAAACCTTGGCGTTCCTTGGCCGCATCGTATTCCGCATTCTCGGATAAATCGCCCTGCGCGCGCGCCTCGGCAATGGCGTTAATTACCGCAGGGCGCTCCACGGTTTTCAGGTGGTGCAATTCGCTGCGCAATAGTTCTGCGCCGATTACGGTCAATGGAATCTTGCTCATACTGAAACCTTCCTAAGTCGTTAGTTCTTAGTCGTTAGTTGGAATTGTCGCTACGCGGGTTTGAATTTAACTAGCGACTAGCGTCTAACGACTGCCGACTCGTAATAAGTCGTTTATGTTGCGCCTGCACGTCGTACACTTGCAACTCCACCATGTGCTGCATGCCCAGGCAAGCGGCGCGTGCGCCGGCCAGCGTAGTGTAATAAGTCACTCGCCCCTGCAATGCGGCATTGCGGATGGAATAGGAATCCTGCATCGCGCTGCGTTTGCTGTCTACGGTATTGACGATCAGGCTGACCTCGCCGTTCTTGATCATGTCCACGATGTGCGGGCGGCCTTCGGCAACCTTGTTTACCACCGTCACCGCGACACCCGACTTCATCATGACGGCAGCAGTGCCGCGCGTCGCCAGCACGGTAAAGCCCAGTTCACGCAGGTTCCTTGCGACTTCTACAGAACCCGGCTTGTCGGCCTCGCGTACGCTGATAAATACCTTGCCGGACGATGGTAACTTCACGCCTGCCGCCAACTGCGACTTGACGAAGGCCTCGGCAAAATTTTCACCCACGCCCATCACCTCACCGGTAGATTTCATTTCCGGCCCGAGTATGGTATCCACGCCGGGAAATTTTATGAAGGGGAACACCGCTTCTTTCACGGAATAATACGGCGGAATAACCTCTTTGGTCATCCCCTGTTGCGCCAGTGTCTTGCCCACCATGCAGCGCGCCGCAATTTTCGCCAGCGGCAACGAGGTCGCCTTGGACACGAAGGGCACGGTGCGCGACGCGCGGGGATTTACTTCCAGCACATACACTGTCTCGCCCTGAATGGCGAACTGCACGTTCATCAAGCCGACCACTTTCAGCTCCCTCGCCATCGCGATGGTCTGGCGGCGCAACTCATCCTGCATCGGGAGTGACAAACTATATGGCGGCAAGGAACAAGCCGAATCGCCGGAATGTACGCCCGCTTCTTCGATGTGCTCCATGATGCCGCCGATCAGCACTTCACCATTGATATCGCAAATCGCATCTACATCCACTTCAATCGCATCGTTGAGGAAGCGGTCGAGCAAGATCGGCATGCGTTCCGGGTAAATTTCCGACATCTCCTCGGCATCGCGCATGTAGCGTTCCAGATCGGTCTGCGCGTGGATGATCTCCATCGCGCGCCCGCCCAGCACGTTGGAAGGGCGCATCACCAGCGGATAGCCGATCTCGGCTGCTCCGGCAACCGCATCGGCCACGTTGCTTGCGGTGCGGTTGGGTGGTTGCTTCAGGTTCAACTTGCGCAACATCTGCTGGAAGCGCGCGCGGTCTTCCGCGCAATCGATCATGTCCGGCGTGGTGCCGATGATATTCACGCCGTTCTTTTCCAGCCCGTGCGCCAGCTTGAGCGGCGTCTGCCCGCCGTATTGCACGATCACGCCGAACGGCTTCTCCACCGCCACCACTTCCAGCACATCTTCCAGCGTAAGCGGCTCAAAGTACAGGCGGTCGGAAGTATCGTAGTCGGTCGAAACGGTCTCCGGGTTGCAGTTGACCAT
>JAHFRC010000044.1 GCA_023259015.1 Nitrosomonadales bacterium
TGAATCAAGCCAGAGCCTGCGGTTTTGAAGGCGTGTAGACGAATAAAAATAACTTCATTTATATTTCACAAATAATGCCAAGCACAGTCAATACGTTTGTCATGACCTATTCCAGAAGCGGGTGGGAAAATATTGAGATTTCCATAATTGAAGACAGCGTGCATCACACAGAATGACATTGGAAAAATGAAAAAATTGCCACATCATTCCCGTGAAGCGGAAATCCAGCAAGACAAAAAAGCCATTTGTTTCAGTCATATTCCCGCCTTCATGGGAATGACGGCATGTGTGTAACAAATTATGGAAATCTCAATAGAAGATAGCATTCCGGCTCATGAACTAACATAATATGTATATAATATACATCTATTAAGTTGCTTGGGTTTTTTATAAGGTTGCTTACCTAATTATTCCGGGAATTGCGAGCTGTGCAATTCCCATAGCTAAAATACGAGGTGGTCATGATCAAGCTGGTACAACGCATTGGACAAAGCCTGCTGCTGCGGGTGGAAAAGGGATTTAATTCTGTATTTGGCCCAGAGCTGAATCCGCTGTATCAACTCGGTGCCATCACGTTTTTCTTGTTCTGGGTGGTGTTGGGAAGTGGGTTTTATCTTTATGCCTTTTACCGTAGTGGAGGGGTAATCGAGACGTATTCCTCGGTCGAGAAAATCACCCACGAACAATGGTATTTGGGCGGCATCATGCGTAGCCTGCACCGTTACGCATCGGATGGGATGGTGGTTCTGGTTCTGGTGCATATGGCACGCAATTTTATGATGGATCGCTTAAGCGGTTTCCGCACTTTTTCCTGGATTACCGGAATTGTGCTTTTGTTGCTGTTAATTATTTCCGGTCTCAACGGCTACTTTCTGGTGTGGGATCAGTTGGCGCAATTCATCGCCGTGGCAAGTACGGAATTTCTGGATTGGCTGCCGGTATTCGCTTCCCCTCTGGTGCGCAATTTTTTGACACCAGAGAGTGTCAATGACCGCTTTTTTTCCGTGCTGGCTTTTGCGCACCTGGGTATTCCGCTGGCCATGTTGATTTTCATCATGGTTCATACCCAGCGGGTGAGTGGAGCCAAGACTTTTCCTTCGAAGCCGCTTGCAATTGGATTTGGCCTTGCGCTGCTGGTGCTGGCCTTGGCCAAGCCGGCTTTGAGTCAAGGCCAAGCTGATTTGGCTATGGCTGCAGCACAAATCAAGTTGGACTGGTTTTTTATGGCGCTCTATCCCTTGATGTACGCTTGGTCGCCGGGACAAATATGGGCCTTGGCCGGTGGTTTCATGGCTTTTTTGCTCCTGCTGCCGTTGCTGGCGCGTACCAAGCACAGTGCAGGAAGTTTTCAGATTACCACTGCACCGAGCATGCGTACCATTACTGCCAAGCCGGGTGAAACCGTATTGGAGGCAGCGCTGCGACAGGATGTTCGTTTGCCTTATACATGCCGTGATGGCGCCTGTGGAAATTGCAAAGGCACCATTTTGCACGGAACAGTGGATTACGGCGTGTATCAGGAAGGAACGTTGAGCGAGCAGGAAAAGCAGGCAGGAAAGGCGCTATTTTGTTGTGCCATGCCGCTGTCTGATCTGGAAATCGAGTATTATGAAAATGAAAAACTGAAGATGCTGAAGGTCAAAATCATGCAAGGCCGGGTGCACAAGATGGTTCGTGCCGCACCTGATGTGATGGTGCTGTACCTGAAATTGCCACAGGGCAGCAAGCTGCCATTTTATGCCGGACAATACCTGGATATCCTGTTGGAGGATGGCTTACGCAGAAGTTTTTCATTTGCAAATCCACCACACGATAACGAGTTCATTCAGTTGCATATCCGCCATGTTCCAGGTGGCAGGTTTACTACTCATGTGTTTACACAAATGAAAGAAGGTGACGAGATAAAATTCGAAGGCCCGCTCGGTAGTTTTTACCTGCGCGAAGAAAACGACAAGCCGATGATTTTTGTGGCTGGCGCAACAGGATTCGCACCGGTAAAAAGCATGCTGGAGCATGCTTTTTACACCGGTTCCAAGCGCCGCATGTTATTGTATTGGGGGGTGAGGAAGCGCAAGGATTTGTACATGGCCGATTTGCCGGAGCGCTGGCAACAGGAACACGATAATTTTACTTTTATTCCTGTGCTGTCAGAGGCAGCTCCGGATGACAACTGGCAGGGGCGTACTGGCTTGGTGCACGAGGCCATACTGCAGGATCACCCCGATTTGAGTGGGTTCCAGATTTATGCTTGCGGTTCGTTGTTCATGGTGCAGGCGGCGCGCCCATCTTTCCTTGCCCAAGGCTTGCCGGAGGATGCATGTTTCTCGGATGCATTCACTGTGTCTTCGCATAAGGCGCTGCAGCCCGCCACGGAGGTGCAGCCATGAAGCCGCTTAATTATTTGGGGCAGGGACTAGCCTATGCGCTATTCGCCGTGGTGATAGGATATTTTTCCACTTCGCCGGAGTATACGCATTTACCGCCTGATCAGGCGTTGCTTAAACTGAGCTTTCGACACGCAGCACAGCGCATAGGTGCGTGCCGTGAGCGCTCTGACGCAGAATTGGCCAAACTGGCGCCCAATATGCGCGTACGCAAGGTATGTCCGCGTGAACGGGCTGATGTAGTGGTGGAACTGGAAATGGACGGCAAGCAGTTATACCACGTTGCGCTGCCACCGCCTGGTTTGACGCACGACGGCGCCGCTTCGATATATCGCCGCCTGCCCGTGCCGGCCGGTACGCATCATTTTGTGGCGCGCCTGAAAGACAAAGTGGGAGGCGATTTCAACTTTGTACGCGAGGAAACCGTTACTCTCGCCGCCGGCAGGGTGATGGTGATTGATTTCAAGGCAGATGTTCCCGGCGCTCCCGGCTTTATGTTTATTAATTAGAGCAATATGAATGTTTTTGCAGAAGTGAAAAGTTCTTATGATGTGCTGCCGGAAGTAGACGTGGCATATGTGCTGCCAACGCCACAGCAGGCCAGCCAACGTTTGGCAGCAGGCTGGTTGTGGTTGAGTTTTGCCGCCTTGGTGGGGGCAGGTTTTTTCGCCCTATTGGTAGTGCTGGCCCGCACTCCTTATATATCTGACCTTTTCCCTACGGTGGATTTCTTCCGTAGTGCTTTGGTGGTGCACGTGGATTTATCGGTGCTGTTGTGGTTTTTCGCATTTGCCGGTGTGTTATGGAGTACAGCCTCACCGCCCAAACTGCTGTTTCTCGGTTGGATAGCTTTGCTGTTTGCGGTAGCGGGCGTGCTGGTGGTAGTGATTTCGCCGTTTGTCAGCATCGGCGGGCCGCTCATGAATAATTACATTCCAGTATTGGAAAATAGCGTGTTTCTTACCGGTATGTTGCTATTTGCTTGCGGCATAGGTTTTCTAGTTATGCGCGGTCTGTTGACAATACCATTCACCGGATTTGGCACAGAAAGGAGCGGTGGCGTGCTCTGTTTTGGCCTGTATACTTCCACGGTGGCAACAACCATGGCTCTTATTGCTTTCTCTTGGGCATTTGCAACCATTCCATTTTTTGTGCGTGGCCTGCCTTATTTTGAGGCGCTGTTTTGGGGTGGCGGCCATGTGATGCAATTTGCCTATACGCTGCTAATGCTGGTGGGTTGGTTGTGGCTGGCAACCGAATGCGGTGCTCAAGTGCCATTGACTCCGCGCGTGACATTGTTTTTGTTTGCCCTTGGAGTCACGCCAGTGCTGTTTACCCCCCTGATTTATGCGCTTTACGAGACCAATACCAGTGCTAACAGAGAGATGTTCATCACGATGATGAAAGTTGGCGGCAGCTTGGCAGCCATGCCGATTGGGCTGGCGGTGGCATTTTCGGTGTGGAAGCGCGGCTACCCCGATCCGGCTGTGCGCCCGTTGTTTGCCGCACTGTTGTGCTCGTTGATTTTGTTTGCGGTAGGTGGCGGCATCAGCCTCATGATCAAGGACAGCAATACCATCATCACCGCACACTACCATGGTACTGGCGGGGCAGTGAGCCTCGCTTTCATGGGGATGGCTTTTGCGCTGCTGCCCAAACTGGGATTCCGTACACCCGATTTGAAGCTCGCCTGCTGGATGCCCTACGTGTACGGTGTCGGACAATTGCTGCACATCACCGGGCTGCTGTGGTCAGGCGGTTATGGCGTGCAGCGCAAGGTCGCGGGGGCGGCCCAGGAATTACATGGTTTCGGGCAGGTTGCCGGAATGGGGCTTATGGGAATTGGTGGCTTGATCGCCGTGGTCGGTGGCCTGATGTTTTTGGTGATAGTGTTTCGCGCGATGCGAGGACGGGCAAGTTAATACCGCAAGCGCATGTTTGCGGCTAGTGCCACACTCAACTCATAGCTTCTACTCTGCCTGCAGTTTCTAAATCTACGCTACGCTCCCTAACATCGTCGTGTTTCATGCTTTTACAGCAATGCTGCCTGTAGGCAGTAGTCTATAATGCTCCCAAGCGGTTTCATGCAGGGTGTGTATCGCGTAATCTTGCCTCACTATGATGAATAAGTATTTCCGGAATATTTTGCAGCGGCTAGAAAATTTGTTCAATGCGCCATTTGGCCAGAGATTGAACCCTTGGTATCATCTTGGCGCGATCACTTTTTTCCTGTTCTGGGTAATACTGGTAAGCGGTATCTACCTTTATATCTTTTACAGAACAGGGGTGGATGAAGCATTCCAGACAGTCGAGTCCCTTACCCATGACCAGTGGTATGCCGGCGGCGTGATGCGCAGCCTGCACCGCTATGCTTCCGATAGCATTGTGGTGACAATGCTGCTGCATATGCTGCGTAATTTTATAACCGGCCGTTTTCACAGCTTCCGCTATTTTTCATGGGTAATCGGGGTCTTGCTGATCTGGTTGGTTTACATTTGCGGCATCAACGGCTACTGGATGGTGTGGGACAGGCTGGCGCAATTCATCGCGGTGGCCACTGCGGAGTGGTTTGATTGGTTGTCGCTGTTTGGCCAGCCACTGGTGCGCAATTTCCTTATGCAGGGCGCCGTTGACGATCGTTTTTTCACGTTGCTGTCGTTCACCCATATCACCATTCCGCTGGTATTGCTGCTGTTCATGTGGGTGCATACCAAACGCATGAACCACGCAGAAACCAATCCACCGCGGTATCTTGCTGTCGGTGTGGTCATGACATTGCTTGTGCTGGCGTTAATCAAACCGGCATTAAGCCATGCGCATGCCGATCTATCACTGGTGCCCGGTGTAATCCATCTTGACTGGTTTTATCTGGCGCCATATCCGCTGATTTATGTTTGGTCGCCTGGCGCGGTATGGGCGTTGGTTGGCGGGATTACCCTGCTGCTGCTTTCAATACCGTGGCTTTTCAAGCCACGCGCGCGCGCTCCGGTAGCGGAAGTGCATCTGGATAATTGCAACGGCTGTGAGCGCTGCTTTAAGGACTGTCCCTACTCGGCTATCACGATGCAACCGCGCACAGATGGCAAGCTGCATGCATTACAGCCAGTGGTGGATCCAGACTTGTGCGCGAGCTGTGGTATTTGTGTCGGCGCCTGCCCTTCCTCGATGCCGTTCCGGCATAACAAGCTGGTGAGTGGCATCGAATTGCCGCATCGCATGTTAATGACGCAGCGCGCGGATATTGATAGGGCATTGGCGGTGTTGCAAGGGAATGCCCGTGTAATGGTGTTTGGCTGCGACTGTGCCTACGATGTGCGGGTGTTGCAGTCAGAAGGGGTGGCGGCACTCTCACTGCCCTGCATCGGTATGTTGCCACCGGCATTTGTTGACTACGTGCTACGCGACGCACATGCCGATGGTGTGCTGATTGCTGGTTGTCGAGAGGGCGATTGCCAATACCGGCTTGGTATACGCTGGACCGAGCAGCGCCTGGCACGCGAGCGTGCGCCGCATTTGCGCCGGCGTGTGCCGCTGCAACGTATTGAACTATGCTGGGCTGGTGTGCTGGATGATGATCTGGCGCATACTGCACTTGCTGTATTGCGTGCAAGAATTGCACGATTGCCGCAGGGGAAGATTCTGGGGCTGGAATAACTAGCGCCTGCGCATCTGGTAGTTAAGTGTTATCAGTATGAGCAGCAGAAACGCTGCTGTGGCATTATGAAACAGCGCGAGAATAAGTGGCAAGCCAAGTGCCACGGCACCGGCT
Organism: Nitrosomonadales bacterium; assembly: GCA_023259015.1. Classification (GTDB taxonomy): domain Bacteria; phylum Pseudomonadota; class Gammaproteobacteria; order Burkholderiales; family Gallionellaceae; genus CAITJF01. The sequence continues at coordinate 6,154 of JAHFRC010000044.1, forward strand.
CCCAAAGCGACTTGTAGCGTGAGTGTGGCGATTAGCAGTATGCCGCTTTTCAGCATGTTTTCACGCATCAAGCAGGCTCCCACCCAGGCAAGATAACAATACACCAGCAGTGCAAAGAAGCGGTGCGTCATGTGCAAAGTGTGTTGCGTATCACCCGGAATGAAATCGGTGCCCTGCGCCACATTTAACATCTGAAGCGGATTGAAGTCAGCAAGCGACGCGTGTTGCAGCCATCCATCACAACCGGACAAGCTGCTGCAGCTCAGGGCAGCGAAACCCGCACTGACCATGCCACCCAGCGCTATTTGCGCTACAAGCAAACCCAATCCAAGCAAAACCCGTCTGCGTAAATGTGAATAGGCAACGTATTGCGGGACGTATCCGAGATGCAAGCGCCACAGCAATGCCAGCAATCCCAGTCCACCCAGCAGATTTCCAAGCGCAACCGCAGGCAGGCGCGGGTCATGCGACCATTTGCCGAGCAACGCAAGGAAAGCCGTTAGTCCCAATAATGCCAGCGCAGGTGGAAAATCGTTGGGCGCAATGCGGCGGCGGCGCCATGCAAGTGTGGCAATGACAAGGATGGTAAAACCCATAGTGCTTGCCGCTATGCGATGAGTGGCGTTCACCCAGTTCGGGTGGGGAGGAGCCAGTCCAGCCAGATTGCGTCCATAACATGCGGGCCAGTCTAGGCAGCCCAAGCCGGCTCCAGTCAGACGCATGTGGGCGCTTAAAAAAATAACCACCAACATCAAGATGAAGGTAAATAGCACAAGGCCATGGAATGTGCGATTGCCGTCAGCCATGTGAAACTTAATCAGAAGCTCCCTGAAGGGTGCGCAGGAATAAAAGATGACCTGCCAATAATTTTTGTGCATCCATGTGAATCCAAGGCTGAACTGTTTCCTTCAGGGATTAATGAAAGTAATTATTTGGGAGGTGGTTATCGCAAGAACCGAGATAATGACCAAAAATACCAAGCTGCGGTACTGGAGCCGGCTACCATAAATGCGCTCAAGACGGTCAAGCAGCCAGTCTGATAACAAGTATAGGCCAACGGCTATAAGGGTGTAATAAAGGTAAGCCATGAAATACAAATATTCTTCAGTATATTATGTCTTGGATATCGAGGTGTTGCGCAAGAATAAAACAGGAAGTAGTTTGTTTTGTGTTTGACGCAGCCGCAAAGCCACGCAAAAAAGACAATGGCGCACCGGGGAAAACAGTGCGCCATGTATCCGGTTATGCAACTGCGAGAAACGGCCGCTGCACAGATGCGCAGGTGATTACAGCGAAAGTATCCAACCCACTGTTACCTTCAATTCAGCGTCTGTCATTCTGCCTTTTTGTGAGGGCATGGGCATGGAACCCCAATTACCGGAACCGCCTTCCGTCACCTTTTTGATCAACTTGGCTTCAGCGGTGGCATCACCTTTATATTTTGCCGCCACTTCCTTATAGGCAGGCCCGACAAGCTTCATATCCACAGCGTGGCAGTTTAGGCAACCAGCTTTTTTGGCGTTTGCCATACCATCTTGCGAGTCGGCAAATGCCGGTACACTGAGGAAACAAGCGGTAATTCCTGCAACAATCAAAACTCTTTTCATTTTATTTCTCCACGAGGTTAGAAAATCTGACGTCAGTTAGTGAGGCAGCCTTGTTTCAGCTGTAAACATTTTGTGGCAAAACAATTAAATCTTACTTGATGTAAGTCAAATTTCGATAGGCCAACGCTGATAGCAACATACACTTTTATGTGATAGCAAATTAATAAATGGATTTGGCAAGACGTTATAACCATAACCGGGTTAAGGTAAAATATCTTGGCTCAATACATTAACGAACAGCTAAGCTTTACGTTGACAGTGTGCTGGTTATGTTAACTAGAGTAGTTGCGGCGGCGGTCCGACCAAGGCTTGCAGGCGTGGCATATTATGCAGCTCCACCGACTTGTTGCGTATGTTAATCAGCCCCATTCCCTGTAAGAGTGATAGTGTGCGGCTGACCGTTTCCAGTTTCATACCGAGATAGCTGCCGATTTCTTGGCGCGTCATGCGTAAATGGAATGAGGTTGGCGAGTAACCGCGTTTGGCAAAACGTAGTGACATGTTAAGCAGGAAGGCAGCCAGACGCTCTTCTGCACGCATTGAACCGAGCAGCAGCATGATGCCTTGGTCGCGCACGATCTCGCGGCTCAGAATGCGGTGCAGGTGACGTTGTAGCGAGGGTAGTTTACGGCTAAGCTCCTCCAACTGGTTAAAAGGGATTTCGCATACCTCGCTATCTTCAAGAGCGATTGCATCGCAGGTATGTGTATCGCTGCTGATGGCATCCATTCCGATTATTTCCCCGGCCATTTGGAAGCCTGTTACCTGTTCGCGCCCGTCAACGTGGAGTACTTGGGTTTTGAAAAAACCGGTACGAATGGCATATAACGACTGAAACCTTGTGCCGCTACGGTACAGGAAGTCACCGCGCTGATATGCGTGTTTCAGGCTGATTAAATTGTCCAACTGCGCCATATCGCTATCGGTGAGTTTTCTGGGTAGGCACAATTCACGCAGATAACAGCCGGAACAAGCGACTCTTAATGGCGTCAAACTGACGGATTTTTGCACGATTTCCTTAGTATCAGGGAAGTACGGTTTTTTGGAATTCTTTATAGTTATTGTGAACGTATTATGACAAAGATTTTGACCTATATCAAACGTCCATTATGGCTTGCTAGCATAATCCGTCAACTTACAAACCAGTAAATTACTATGTCATTGAGTGCAAAGGCATCATCCGAATTAGAGGTTGATCTGGAGTTAATCCGCAGGCTGGACAAAAACGGCCCGCGTTATACTTCATATCCTACTGCTGACCGCTTTGTTGAGGCGTTTAACGCCGAGAGTTATCGTGGCTGGGTGGCCAAGCGTGAGATCGGCGGCATTAACCGTCCGCTATCGTTGTATGTGCACATTCCGTTCTGTAACACCCTGTGCTTTTACTGCGCTTGCAACAAGGAGATCACCAAAGATCGAAGCAGGGCGGTGGATTATGTCCGCTATATGATCAAGGAACTGGATATGCAAGCTGCCCTGTTGGGCGAAGGGCAGCGCGTTGAGCAGCTGCATTGGGGTGGCGGCACCCCGACTTTTCTGAGCGACGACCTGATGCGCGAGTTAATGGGCGCTATCCGGAGGCATTTCAAACTGGTGGAAAATGGCGAGTATTCCATTGAGATCGATCCGCGCAAGGTCAGCGACCAGACTATCATCCTGCTGAGCGAGTTGGGTTTCAATCGTATCAGCATCGGCGTGCAGGACTTCGACCCGCAAGTGCAACGGGCGGTAAACCGCATCCAAAGCGAGGCAGAAACGCTGCAGGTAATCCGTGCTGCGCGTGCCAACGGCTTCAAATCGGTCAGCCTCGATCTTATTTACGGATTGCCCAAGCAGACCCTGAAGGGTTTTAAGGCCACTCTGGATAAGGTGATTGCTGCCGACCCGGACCGCCTGTCCATCTACAACTATGCGCACATGCCCACAATTTTCAAACCGCAACGCCGCATTCACGAGGAAGACTTGCCTGCACCGCAGGTCAAGCTGGATATCCTCAGCCTTGCGGTCAGGACATTGACTGATGCGGGCTATGTATATATCGGCATGGATCACTTTGCCAAACCGGATGACGAGTTGGCAGTAGCGCAGCGCCAAGGCAGGCTGCACCGCAATTTCCAGGGCTATTCCACCCATTCTGATTGCGACCTGGTGGCGATAGGGGTGAGTTCCATCGGCAAGATCGGCCCCACCTACAGCCAGAATTTTCGCGAACTGGAAGACTACTACGACGCGCTTGACCGCGACGAATTGCCCATCATGCGCGGCATGGAACTGAATTCCGACGACTTGGTGCGCCGTGCCATCATCCAGGCGCTGATGTGCCATTTCGAGCTTTCCAAGGAATCTTTCAATATTGCCTATCTCATCGATTTTGACCGCTACTTTGCCATCGAGCTTGAAGAGCTGAAAGAATACGAGCGTGAAGGGCTGCTCAAGCTTACGCCGGAATGGATCAGTGTTACGCCAAAAGGGCGCATGCTGATCCGCAACATTTGCATGGTGTTCGACAAATATCTGCGCACGAGACAGGAACATGCCCGCTATTCCAAGGTAATATAGCAGCCTGGGTCAGTATTAAGGATGGCAATGAAATGCGTGGATGATTTCCGCTTGCGCTTTGGCAAGCAGGAGTTGGTGCCGATCATAATCGGCGGTATGGGTGTAGATATTTCTACCGCCGATCTCGCGTTAGAGGCTGCGCGCTTGGGTGGTGTCGGGCACATTTCCGACGCGATGCTGCCCACTGTGACGGACCGGCGCTACGCCACCGACTTCGTCAAAGACAAACTCCAGCAGTACAAATACAACCTCGACAACTCCGATAAGTCTGCGGTGAAGTTCGATCTCGGCCAGATTGCCGAAGCTACGCGTTTGCACGTGAGCCATGCCATGCAATCCAAGCGCGGCGAGGGCATGATTTTCATCAACTGCATGGAAAAACTTACCATGAATGCGCCGCGTGAAACCCTCACGGTGCGTCTGCGCTCGGCACTTGATGCGGGGATTGACGGCATTACTTTAGCTGCGGGGCTGCATCTGGGTTCGTTTGCGCTGATGGAAGACCACCCACGTTTCCGCGATGCCAAACTCGGCATCATCGTATCCTCGCTACGCGCGCTGCAACTGTTCCTGCGCAAGAACGCCAGAACCAACCGCCTGCCGGATTTTGTCGTGGTAGAAGGTCCGCTTGCGGGCGGGCATCTGGGTTTCGGCATGGACTGGGCAAAATACGACTTGCGCACCATCGTGAACGAAATTCACCAGTACCTGAAAAACGAACACCTGGATATTCCGCTCATTCCCGCCGGAGGGATTTTTACCGGCAGCGACGCTGTATCTTTCCTTGAGGAAGGGGCAGCAGCGGTGCAAGTGGCGACACGCTTTACCGTGGTGCGCGAGTGCGGCCTGCCGCAAGACGTGATGCAGGAATATTTCAAAGCCGGGGAAGACGATATCGTGGTCAATACCATCTCGCCCACCGGCTACCCCATGCGTATGCTGAAGAATACCCCGGCCATCGGCTCGGGCATTCGCCCCGGTTGCGAATCCTATGGTTATCTGCTCGATTCCAATGGCAATTGCTCTTACATTGATGCGTATAACCGCGAGGTTGCGGCTCATTCAAATGCGAAAAATATTTCCGTAATGGACAAAACTTGTTTGTGCACCCATATGCGCAACTATAAGTGCTGGACCTGCGGGCACTATACCTACCGGCTAAAGGATACCACACGCCACTTGGCAGATGGCAGCTACCAGATTCTAAGTGCCGAGCATGTGTTCAAGGATTACCAATTCAGCACTGACAACAAGGTTTCCTTGCCGGATTAACTGCGTATTTCACCTGCGCGCACAGCGAATTCATGGTGCGCAAGCGCCCCCCTTTTTTGACTGACACCACCTTTACTTTGGCAGCTCTCGCCTGGATTCGGCTTCGATTATAATCGCCGCAGATACTCCAGAAGGTGACGCGATGAATAAGTTTATCAAGTATGGCCTGCTGGGCGTGGGCGGTGCTGGCGTGCTGGCGGCGGCGGGGGTGGCCTTTATTGCCGTGACTTTCAATCCCAATGATTACAAGGCGCAAGTCATCCAACTGGTGAAAGATAAGAAGCAGCGCACCCTCAGGCTGGATGGCGACATCAAGCTGACTTTTTTCTCCGGCATCGGCGCAAGTTTCGGCAAGGCCTCATTATCCGAATTCAAGAGCGAGAAAGAGTTTGCCGCGATAGATGGAGTTCATGTTTCCGTGATGCTGCTGCCGCTATTTTCTCGGCAGGTGGTGGTGGATGAGGTAGAGATCAGCGGACTGAAGATTGCGCTGGTGAAATTGAAAAACGGCAAGACCAATATTGATGACCTGCTGAACGAAGAGGAAGGCAAGGCAGAAAGTAAAATAGAAGGCAGGGCGGGAGGTAAGGCGGAAAGCGCGCCGGTAAAATTCAATATTGCCTCGGTGCGCATGGGAAAAACCTGGCTGGATTATCGCGATGAAACCAGCGGCGCGCACTATGCGCTAAAAGACATCAATTTGAGAACTGGGCGCATCGCCGACAGGGTGCCGGTGAGAATTGATTTCACTGCAGCTCTCCAAGCCAACCAGCCCAAACTGGACATTGCCACACAACTGAAAACTACGCTCACTTTTGACCTGGATAAACTGACCTACCGCATTGAAGGGCTGGATTTACAGGCCAAAGGCACGGCACCGGGCATTGACAATTTTGTGGCCAGCCTTTCATCTCCCATATTGGAAGGCGATGCAAAATCGTTCAAAGCCACTCCGCTAACATTAGAGCTGGACATGAAGCAACCGGAGCAGGCATTTAAGATAAAGCTTTCATCGCCGATGGAGGGCAATCTTGAGGCGCAGAAATTCAACTTGCCTGACCTCTCGTTTGCGATGAGTGCCACGGGCGATAAACTGCCGGGCAAATCCGTCAGCAGCGAGATGAAAGGCAGCGTGCAGGTGGATACCGGACGGCAGAGTGTGCAGGTTAATCTTGCGGGCGGGTTGTTGCAAAGCCAGGTCAAGGCCAAGGCGGCGGTGAATGGATTTGCCGAGCCGGCCATCCGTTTCGATGTGGACGTGGATCAATTCGATGCCAATGTGTATCTGCCGAAGAAATCCGAGAGCAAAACATCCGCCAAGACCAGCGCCGCTGCGGCGGAGCAGCAGTTGGATTTGTCTGCGCTGAAGAAGCTCAATCTGGAAGGCAACCTGCGCATCGGTGCGCTCAAGGCCGCCAACGTGAAGCTGTCCCAATTGCATGTCGGCGTGAAGGCGCGTAACGGGTTGCTTAACATCAACCCATTATCCGCCAACCTGTATCAAGGCAACATGAGCGGCAGCGCTGCGGTGAATGCCGCGCAGGCTGTGCCGGGTTTCGCCATCAATGAAAATCTCGGTGGAATCGAAATAGCACCGCTACTCAAGGATGCGGCCAACTTCGACATGCTGGAAGGCAAGGGTAGCGTGGCGTTGAATCTTGCCGCGCAAGGCAATGCCATATCTGCAATCAAGCGCTCGTTCAGCGGCAGCATGGCGCTGAACCTTGTGGATGGCGCGGTCAAGGGCATCAATATCGCCAAGATGTTGCGTAGTTTCGGCAAAGGTGGCGGATCTCAGACGCAGGCGGCCAACAAGGAAGAGAAGACCGACTTCAGCGAACTCAAGGCCAGCTTCAAGGTGAACAACGGCGTGGCGCACAACAATGATCTTTCTCTGAAATCGCCGCTGCTGCGTTTGTCCGGCAACGGCGATATCGACATCGGCAATGACAGCATCAACTATCTGGCCAAGGCCACTCTGGCGAAAACGCTGGAAGGGCAGGGCGGCAAGGATGGTATCGGCGGCATCACCGTGCCGGTGCGCTTGAGCGGGCCATTTGCCGGCCTCAAATATACGCTGGATTTTGATGCGATGGTCAGCGGGACAGTGAAGCAAAAAATTGAAGGCAGGAAAGAAGAAGCCAAAACCAAATTGCAGGAACAACTCAAGGGTGGCCTGAAGGGGTTGTTCAGATAAACATAGCAGGAACGCGCCAAGCGCGCCTTGCACAAATCCATTCATGAATAATTTTGCAACGCGCATCATCGAGTGGCAACGTCGGCATGGCCGCCATGGCCTGCCGTGGCAGGGTGCCGAGGCATACCGCGTATGGGTGTCCGAGATCATGCTGCAACAAACGCAGGTTGCCAGCGTCATCCCTTATTACCTGCGTTTCGTAACAAGCTTCCCGGATATCGCCGCGTTGGCGGCAGCGAGTGAAGACGAAGTGCTAGCGCACTGGAGCGGCCTAGGCTATTACTCCCGGGCGCGCAATTTGCACCGTGCGGCGCAACTCATCATGCAACGGCATGAAGGAAAATTTCCGCGCGAATTCGACGATATCATGGCGTTTCCCGGCATAGGCCGTTCCACTGCCGCTGCCATTTGTGCCCTCGCGTTCCATGAGCGGCGCGCAATACTCGATGGCAACGTCAAGCGCGTGCTGGCGCGCTACTGTGCCATCGAAGGATACGCCGGCAAGAAAGAAGTCGAGATGCAATTGTGGCGAGAGGCCGAAGCCCTGTTGCCGCGACAACCTTCCCCTCACCCATCGCGGGAAAGGATTCTGGAGAGTGATGGTCTTGATGATTCAATCGCCACTTACATACAAGGCTTGATGGACTTGGGCGCGACAATCTGTATACGCACAAGGCCCAGATGTGATGTCTGTCCGGTGCGGAAAAATTGTGCGGCATATCAGAGCGGGCGTGTCGCGTTGTTGCCCACCCCGCGCCCGCGCAAAACGCTGCCGGAAAAACACAGCACCTTTTTGCTGTTGCTCAACGGCTCTGACATCCTGCTGGAAAAGCGTCCGGGCAGCGGCGTCTGGGGTGGCCTATGGTGCCCCCCGCAATTTGATGATGAGCAGTCAGCGTTGGCTTGGTGTAAGCAGCGAAGTATCGCAATAGACAAATCCCCATGTTATGCCTATGGGGTAAATTCCACTCGGCAAGCCGAGCGCGAAGTTTCAGGAAACAACCAGTCAGGCAATTTAACAAAACAGTGCGAAGTGCTCGTTCCTTTCACGCACACCTTTACTCATTTCAAATTACATATTTCACCGTTTTTGGTGCT
>JAHFRC010000045.1 GCA_023259015.1 Nitrosomonadales bacterium
TGATGGACGTTGACCTTGTGGCGGTATTTACCCGAAGGGCGCAAGACATAACGGCCTCTTATGCGAACCCGAAAGGGCGGGAGATTTTACCGGCGCACCCGCTTTGCATAAGACGCCGTTATGTTGAATGCCGCCACACAACAACCGGCGCAGCCGACCACACCGCGAACCGTTGCGCAGGCGCTGAACTTTCCGGCACCACTGCACGAGCCGAGGGCGAACCGCAAGCGCTTGATGGTGGAGCCGTGCTTTTTGGCGGAACCATGAAGTGCGCAGTGGTGAAGCGGCGGCGGATGCGGAGCGGACACACTATCCACGAAGCGCAAGCCAGGGGCGGTTTCTTGCCGCTGGCGCTCTGTCCATTACCACTGCACTAGCCCGGCGCGGTGCTTGCGCTTTTGGTTTGTTGCAAGCGGCGTGATGGGCGGTAAGATGGGTCGAATCTATCCCCTGCTTTGTCCAATTTCATTCTGTCAGGGATTGACTTCTCTAACGTAACCTATAAACTTTATAGGCATGGGAACGGTCAAACCAATGCAACTGAGCGATGCGGGTTTTCTCAAGAAGCTGCGCGCTATCGCCAAGGACAGCCATCGTGTAGTCCTGACGAGCCATGCGAAGCAACGCATGAAACAGCGCCGCATCAACCTGCGCCAAGTGTTGGAATGCCTGCGCAAAGGTCGAATCCATGAACCCGCACACCTGACCATTCAAGGCGATTGGAAAGCGACACTTGAGCATCAATATGCGGGCGACGTGGTTCTGGTGGCAGTTGCCATTGAGAAACAAGAAGACGGTGATCTGGCCGTAGTTGTAACGGTCATGGACTGACCAGGAGAGAAGACAATGAAAAAAAACACCTATCACTACACCGAAAGCGGCCTGATGAATGTCTGGCTGGCGAACGGCTACACCGTCAGGAAGACGAAGTACGGAGAGGGCGTATCCATCCATGACGCAGACGGGCTGCAACGCGCCATCGCCCAAGCCTTGACCAACAAGCCGCACCTGACCGGTACCGAGGTTCGTTTCCTGCGCAAGGAGATGGGGCTGTCTCAGCGCGGGTTGGGGGAACTGCTTGGCGTCACCGATCAGGCCGTCGCACTGTGGGAAAAGAAAGGCCGGTTACCCAAGACGGCGGATCGCCTCCTGCGCTTGATCTATGTCGAGCACGACAATGGGAACGCCCCGATTCGAGCTACGATCCAGCGCATCAACGACATTGACCAGCAGAGCTACGAGCAGATCATCGCCGAAGAGACCAAGGGCGGCTGGAAGACTCGGATGGCGGCATAAACTTGCCGTAGCTTTACCGGTACAATGCTTGCGAACACTGGCTCAGTTTTTACCGATCCTGAAAAATACCCGCTGGGTCATTCACGCCGCACCTGTTAGACTTCAATCTTTCCGAAGGGGACTGAGGTAGTAGCGGGACGGGAATGCAGTAACTTTTGCAGTAACGCCAAAAGCGGATAACTTGCAAACATAGTATCCATAAGGTTCGCGACTTGTTTTTCGATTCCGGTTCCGACCTTAACCTGTATCATCAGCCAAACTCAGAAGTGCCGTGCCAATAGAACCAAAACCGTTAAAGGTGGCGAATACAACACAAATTGAGCTGACGATGGGAAAGCCGGAAACACCAGGGTATTTTGCTGCGCGGCAGCCAGCCGCTGCTTTGAATGTACGCACCCCGCCTTGAAAAACTGGTAGCATAAAACCAGTTTTTTAGAAGACAAGGAACAGCGGGAATCTCGAACGACATGGCAACAGCACCCGTCATCACATGGAGCGACCAACTGGCGACCGGCCTGTTCACCGTAGACAGCCAGCATCAGAAGCTTATCGATATCATCAATGAGTTGGGCAACCTGCACGCACAAGGCGCCACAACCGAGAAGATCATCCCCGTCCTTGCCGAATTGCGCGACTACTCCGTGTACCACTTCCGGCATGAAACCGACTTGATGCAATCATGGCCGGTAAATGAGTCCAACAAGGCTGCGCATCTCAAGGCACACAAGGGCTTCATCGAGCGCATCGAAAAAGTCGGGGATCTGATCGCCACCAATCCTGCTGATGTCGTCGATCACTTGCTGGCCTTCCTGGTGAAATGGCTGGTGCACCACATCACCGGCGTAGACACGCGCATGGCCAAGGAAATTCTCGCATTGCGTTCCGGCGTTACTGCCGGGCAAGCCGGGCTTGCGGAAAATCCGCTGCATGACGCGCTCATTGATACGGTCAGCGAACTCTACGACAGCATCGGCGCGCGCACTTTCGAAATTCTCGAACTGAACCGCCAGTTGCAAGTATACCATGACAAGCAGGAAGAAGAAAACGCACTGGCGCAGGACATCATCATGCGGCTGATACGCCACGGGGGGTTGTCCGGCCCGCAACTGCATTACTGGTTTGCTCCCACTGCCACCTTCAGCGGGGATATTATTGCCGCAATGCGCGGCCCCGAAGGCCGGCTTTACACCCTGATGGCGGACGCCACTGGCCATGGCCTTGCGGCGGCAATCACCGTCCTGCCGGTACTGTCGGTGTTCCATGCCATGGCCGAGCGCGGGCGGCTTCCCGGCGAAATCCTTGCCGAGATCAACCGGAATTTGCGCGCCACACTGCCATCCGGCCGCTTTGTGGCCGCTACCCTCCTCTGCCTTGATGGCGCAAAAAATACAGCCGATGTCTGGATCGGGGGCATGCCTGACCTGCTATTGCTGGATCCCGACGGGCATTTGGTGCAAGAGCTAAGCTCATCACAACTGCCGCTCGGCATCATCGATTTCGATGCGGAAATGTCTGCCACCACCACCATCAAATGTGAAACGGGCAGCCAGTTCGTGATGTATTCAGATGGTTTGATCGAAGCCGCCAACCCGGCAGGCGAGCCATTCGGCATGGAACGGCTATGCAAGGCGCTGCTGGCCGCCCCTCCCGATCAGCGAGTGGCTGCGGTGCAGGAAGCACTGGCCAGCCACACTGGCTCGGCTGCACCCCATGACGATATTTCGTTGATATTGGTTGATTGTAAAAACAGCTAAATGATCGAGCCATGCGCTATTTTTGCTGAACGCCCAAAGTTTTTCTCGCGTGCCTTTAACTCAGGAACACCCCCGCATTGCACCGCGCTCTATCCTGGCTACCAGAAGTTTTTCTGCTGCACAAAAAGTTTCCACGCCTTGCCCAAAGCCTTCATCCGTTCCGCGTAGTCATGCTCCATCCAGCCGCGGATGAGCGTGAGCGTATCGTGCCGTTCCTCGCTCTCTAGTTTGTCCAGCAGACGGTGCGCGATAGCAATGTCGTTCAGTATGCCGAGTATGTCTTGCAGTTGCGCCAAGGCGGCCAGGTAGCGCCGGGTTTTGGCTGCGCCAAACAGCGAGGTGAACAGTTCCGCGCTATAACGCAGTTTTTTGCATGCGATACGCAGCGCATGCAACTGGCTTGCATCCGCATCCGCCAGCCCCCTGCCGCGCCTTGCAACTTGTTTGCTGCGTTTCTCCAGAATTTGCGCGCCGAAGCGCGGCAAGGCCAAGCCATCCGCCGCCAGCCTGCGCCAATAATCGCCGTGCATCCATGCACCGAAACGCAACAGCAGGCGCTGGAAATCCTGTGACTGCAATGCGTCCCGCACTTTGGCGTGATGTTGCCCGCGCAATTTTGCGCTGGCGCGCGACACCCCGCGCAATCCGGCGTGGCCGGGCAAGCGTGCATGCACCGGCGCAAGGGTTTGCGTCATGAACACATCCCATTCGCGCGAAAGCCCCAACTCCACGCACAGCCCCGCAACATCCGCGCGCAATGCGGCCAGTTCGTCATCGGCACGGAATATTTTTGCCATACCCAGCGCCACTCGCAAGCGGCGCAGCGCTACGCGCACCTGATGCAGGTATTCATCATTCAGTTTACGCACCGCGCCAGGCACATTGGCTTGCAAGTGTACCAGGCACGACCCGATCATGGCCTGCAACGCACAGGGAACATCGAGGCATTGCGCAAGGTTCGGAGCAACTGCCTTGGTTACCGCAGGCTTGACCTGGGCGAACAAGCGATAGCCATATTCCGCCTTGCTGATGTACTCCACCTCCAGCGGCACGATATCGAGCAAGGCCAGCGCCAGTTTGAACAACTGCGCCGGTTCGCCGGATTTGAGTTCGAGTTCCAGTTCTGAAATCGGCCTGGTGCGCCGCCCTGCCCTGATCTTGCCGCTGTCCATGCAGAGCTCGATTTCCGCGCCGCCGAAAATCAGCATACGGCTGGTGCGGGAAAAATCCGTCACAAAAACCGGCTGCAGCCTCTTGCGCACGGCATTCGGCAAGCGCTTGCCGCCGGCTTCCAGCGCCGTAAAGTCGAGCGCCTCCCCGTCCGCCGGCGTTTCCCATTCGTTGCGCTGATGCAGTCCTGCCTGCACCTCGCCGCCGCCTTTTAAAGTTTGCAGCCATTGCCGCCCGGCATGGCGCAGGCGCAAGGCCATTGCTGATTTGTGCAGATCGAGCTGCGGCGTGTCGTAATAAACGTTGTAGAGACGGCGCGTAGCGGTGCGCGTCGTTGCCAGAGTCTTGAGCAAGGGATGGCGCTTCAGCCTGACAAGCTGCCCAGGAGCAATGCGTAATTTGAGTTCGGTTTCGACAGCCATGTCTGCCTCAAACGATGTGCGATGAACGTTCACTATAACAGGCTATTGGAAAATACGAAGCTTTTGGATGCCGCTTGTTATGCCGCAGAATAGAGCGTTTAATCCGAACAACCAATCGATTGTGAAACGAGGTTAACCATGCCATCCCCACTTCATGTCCTGCAGGCCGATATCACCACGCTCAAGGTCGATGCCATCGTCAATGCTGCCAACTCTTCGCTGCTGGGAGGTGGCGGCGTAGATGGGGCGATACACCGCGCCGCCGGCCCGGAGTTGCTGCAAGAATGCCGCCTGCTGAACGGCTGCAAAGTGGGAGAGGCGAAGCTCACCAAGGGCTATCGCCTGCCGGCGAAATTCATCATTCACACCGTTGGTCCGGTCTGGCATGGCGGCAAGCGCAATGAAGCTGATCTGTTGGCTTCCTGCTACCGCAATTCGCTGCAAATCGCCGCCAGCCACGGTGCGCATTCCATCGCGTTTCCCTGCATCAGCACCGGCGTCTACGGTTACCCGGTAGAGCTTGCCGCCCAAATCGCGGTGACCACTGTCAATTCAACGTTGCCGCAACTCGATTCCATCCGTGAAGTGATCTTCTGCTGTTTTTCCGCCAGCGATTTCGCCGTCTATCAAAAACTTGTCGATGCCGCTGCAGAATGACAGGAAGGCCAACGGCCCGCACGCCTATGGCGTAATGCTGCCGATTTCGCTGCCGCTCCGGCTTTATCCGCCGTGCTTCAACGGCGATCAGGATATTCTGTCCGCCATCGGGCTCTCCCTGCTGGCCTTGTCATGAATCACCGGATTGCTTTGCTGGCCGGCTTGTTCAGCTGGCAGACGGCAAAACACGCAATTACCGCATTGGCAATATGACAACCGGACAGGTTAAAAACCCGCAACAGAAATAATATTGGGGATTTTGAGATTTTCTTTCTTAAATTTTGGGTATAGTATATCGCTATAGCAAGAAAAACCTCGTGGAACTGTGAGGTCGGTTTTCTTTAAGAAAGCTTTACTGCACATATGAAAGGAATCGGTGATGAAAACTAAATTCGGCGTAATCGTATTCAGCGTAATTGTCAGCGTCCTTTTTGCTCCCGGCGCCTGGTCGGGTGCAGTGCGTCATCCGGGAGGCGAAGATCAGGACTATGTACCTACCGGCAGAGGGTGGGGGGTGCCTGACACCTTGATAGAAGGCGCACAAAAAAGAAGCTCACGCACCACTGTTAAAACCTCAAATGGCATCAACTATCATGGCGGCCCGCTGATGCTCGGCACTCCCAATGTTTACTATATCTGGTACGGCAATTGGAGCGGAAACACCGCAATTAACATTCTCGACAACCTTGCCTTTACACTGGGCGGTTCACCCTATTACAACATCAATACCACTTACTATGATGGCAGTAACCGTAAAGTCAGCAATGCCCTCGCCGCCCCTGCCAGCACCACAGACAATTATTCGCGAGGCACTGCGCTGACTGACAACGATGTCCTGACCATTGTCACGAATTCGATTTCCTCCGGCACGCTACCCAAGGATTCGAACGGCATATACGTCGTGCTCACTTCTGCGGACGTCAATGAAACCTCCGGTTTCTGCACCCAATACTGCGGCTGGCATTCGCACGCAAACATTCTGGGCATGGATGCCAAGTTTGCTTTTGTCGGCAACGCGGATCGCTGCCCTAACGCTTGCGCCGCCCAGACAAGCAGCAGCCCCAATGGCAATATAGGCGCCGATGCCATGGCAAGCACCATTGCCCACGAAGTGGATGAAGCAGTGACAGATCCGGATCTCAATGCATGGTATGACACGCGTGGTTATGAGAACGCCGATAAGTGCGCATGGAAGTTCGGCACCGTTTATAAAACTGCCAACGGCTCCAGCGCCAACATGAATCTTGGCGGGTTAAATTATCTCATCCAGCAAAATTGGCTAAATGCCGGCGGGGGAAAGTGCGCCTCGTCTTACTGAGAGATTTATCTCCCGGCCTGTCCCGTATAGAGCGCTTGCATCACTGATAGCGGAGTCAACGGATGCGGACGACAGTTTTCTTATCTTTTCTTCTATTCGCGCATGCGGCGATAGGTGCACCCGTAGCGGCGCCTGTTCCGGCAAACGTGCGAATACCCACGGTCACACGCCTGGTTCAAATGTTCATCCAGCTGGAAACAGATCTGTCAGATGCGGTAACCAAGCAGGATATGGCTGCCATCACCAAGCTGCTTAGCGATGACTTTGAAATGCGGATCGGTTCCATGCCAGGCAATCCCATCCCGCGCGCCGAATGGATTAAACAATCCATTGCGGAACCCAAACCGTCAACTTTCATCGAGCAGATGGCCGTCCACGACTACGACAAGCTTGCCGTAGTCAGCTACCTGTTAAAGGGGAAGAATGGGAAAAGCAAAAAGGGAAAGGTCGATGCCGCACAGGGGCTCTTCATTGTTGATGTCTGGACACGAGAACCCGAAGATTGGAAGTTGGCAGTACGCTACACAGGTTCTGAGGGGAAAAACGATTTCTACATTTCCGGCGCCCCTATGAATGCTCCAGCCTTTGAAAAAAAGGAATGACCACACGGGGGGATTGCTTCATGTCGCCTCCTCTGACATCTTGCAAGACCCGGTTTGCCATAAAAAGGCATAAAGCGTTTAATAGAATTGCCTGTTACGCAAGCAATAAGCAAAAACATGCCTATCTCAAACCTGACTGCCGCAGAACTTCGCCTCACCATTGACCCCGGTACGCTCGGGTTCGCCGACACGTCCGAATTACTGGAATATGCGCTGCCCTGGATCGGGCAGGAGCGCGCGGGAATAGCCGCACACTTCGGCCTCGAAATGGACAAGCCGGATTACAATCTGTTCGTGCTGGGCGAGGTCGGCAGTGGGCGCTCGTCGCTGCTGCGGCAGGCGATGGTCGCCGCCGCCGCAAGCAGGGCTACGCCGCCCGACTTATGCTACCTGCACAGCTTCGATGCGCCGGAGAATCCGCAGGCATTGCGCTTGCCTGCCGGACAGGGGCGCCTGCTGCGCCAGCTCATGGCGCAGATGACAAAATCCCTGCAAACAGAAATTCCACGCTGCCTGGAAGGGCAGGATTTCAAGGCCGAGAGCGAGCGCATTGAAAAAACCTACAAGGCGGAAGAAACCAAGAATTACGCTGAGCTTGAGGCATTTGCCGAAGCGCGCAAGTTCGCCATTCACCGCGAGGCCGGACGCATGGTTTTCACCCTAATGGGCAAGAAAGGCCACGCGCTTACCGAAGATGATGTGCTTGCCTTGCCGAAAGAGCACCGCGTCGAAGTTGAGCAAGCAGAACAGGAACTGCGCGCGGAAATCACCCGTTATTTTGAAAAGACCCGTCCGATGGAACGGGTGATGAACGAAGCCCTGGCGGCGTTGCGGCGCCAGGTGGTGAAGCCGCTGCTGGATCACGAATTACAGGAAATCCGCAACGGGCTGAAAAGGCAGACCATGGATTCCGCCAAACTCAACGCCTATCTGGAGCAAGTCATGCACGATGTGCTCGACCACATAGAGTTGTTCAAGGTTTCCGACAGCGATGAAGAAGCCAGGCGCGAGGCATTAAGCAAAGTGCTGTCCCTCTACGGGGTTAACCTGGTGGTAGACAACGCTGGCTTGAAAGGCGCGCCGGTAATCGTCGAAGACAATCCGTTGTTCCGCTCGCTGTTCGGCAGCATCGAATACCAATCCGAGAACGATGTGCTGGTGACAGACTTCACCCGCATCCGCGCCGGCAGCCTGCTCAAGGCGCACGGCGGATTTCTCATGCTGCACCTGCGCGACCTGCTGGCCGATGATCTGGTTTGGGAGAAACTGCGGCGCTTGCTGCGCAGCGGCAAGCTGCAAATCGAGGAGCCGGGTACGGCCTTTGCGCCGATTGCGGCTGTTTCGCTCAAACCCGAGGCGGTGGATGTCGAAGTCAAGATCGTCCTGGTCGGCTCGCGCGAACAATATTATGATTTGCAGGAAGGAGACCCGGAGTTTGCGCGCCGCTTCCGGGTCAAAGTGGATTTTGCCGAAAGTTTTTCTTCCAGCGCCGAGACCCGCCGCGCCTCTTCGATTTTTGTCGCCCACGCCTGCCGGAATTTGAAGCTGCCGCATTTTTCCGCCGCCGCAGTGGCGCGCCTGCTGGAAGATGGGCACCATGAAGTAAATGACCAGTCACGCCAGAGCGCGATCTTCGCCCGCACCGAAGCGCTGGTGATGGAAAGCGCGGTATTATGCCGCGCCCGCGCTGGCCACCTGTCCAAGGCGCTAATTGTTGAGGCTCAGGATGTCGAAGCTGCGCTTGACGCACGCACGCTACGCCACGATTATCCGGATCAGCGCCTGCAGGAGGCCATCGCCGAAGGCGATTTGCTGATCGAGGTGCATGGCGAGAGAGTGGGCCAACTCAACGGCCTGACCCAGGTGGATCTGGGGGATTACCGTTTCGGTTTCCCGGAACGGATTACGGCACGCACCTTTGCCGGCGACGACGGACTGCTCAACGTCGAACGCGAGGTGGAAATGTCCGGGCCGACTCACGACAAGGGCGTGTTCATCCTGCACAATTACCTGTCCGCATTATTTGCCAATATTGCACCGCTCGCGCTCAACGCATCCATCGTATTCGAACAGGAATACAGCGGCGTGGAAGGAGACTCCGCTTCCTGCGCCGAACTGTACGCCTTGCTCTCATCCCTGTCCGGCTTGCCGCTCAAGCAGGGCATCGCCGTTACAGGCGCGGTCAACCAGTACGGCGAAGTACTGCCTGTGGGCGGGGTCAACGAAAAAATTGAAGGCTATTTCCGCGTCTGCGAAAAAGCCGGACTGAACGGTAACCAGGGTGTGCTGATCCCGCGCCGCAACCGCCGCCACCTTATGCTGGGACGCAAGGTTATCGAGGCCGTCGCCAAGGGTTTATTCCACATCTATACGGCGGAGCACGCCAACGAAGGTTTGGAACTGCTCACCGGCTTACCCGCAGGCATTGCAAACGCAGCAGGCAATTATCCCAGCGGCAGCGTGCTTGGCCACGCCCAGAAAACATTGCAGACCTACCGCCGCGCCTGCCAGGCATCGTGGCGCCAGAAAAATGAACGCAAGCGTTTACGCTGAATTGCCCCGCCAGTTTGCAGGGTGGGTGAAGCTCTTGCACAGCCAGTCGTCTCCATATATCAGGCTCTTGCTGTTGAAAGAAAGCGTTTTTAATTTGGTGTCGACGGAGCCGTTATTCGTTTTGAATCTCTGATTGCCGAACCGGACGGCTTGCGCGTTCCCCTCCATTATTCCCGGGGGCTTGCGCAGTTGATACAGCCAACTCTGGAATTAGCTGGATCAGCCTAAATATAGAAGTTATCATACATACTATAAAAAACAGGGGGCAGCCTCAGAATGCAAGAATTTCCACTTAAAGAGTTCCATCCGCTAACTCTGATTTTTGAGGAGGGATCTCTTGGGGATTCTGCATACATCCTAAAGGAGGGCAAGGTTGAAATCTCCATGAAAATAAAAGAAGAGAGAGCCATATTGGCCGAATTAATTCCTGTCACCATATTTGGTGAGATGGCTCTTTTATCCAAGGAAAAAAGGCGTACTGCCACTGCAAAAGCATTAAGCCATGTGAAAGTAATCGAAATTAATAAGGTTAATTTTGATGAACTTCTCTCCAAGTCACCCAGCATTATCACTACGATACTTCATGGCATGACACAACGCTTTACCGATACTATTTCAAAATACCACCCCGGTTATGTTGAACGGCGTGAAAGAAACTCACCCCCCTCTATCGGCATTGACCGTCGCATTGCTCGCACTACGGGTCCGTTAATAAAATACGACCGCATTAAAATTCAGTTAGTGCGCGCCGAGCAAAGAATCAGCAAACAACCGCTAAGTAATTATAAAGACGTGCGCTTGGTAACATTAACTAAAAATGAGGGTGTCCGAGTGGAATATTTTGATGGTAACGTCGAATGGTTTCCTGTCGATGCTGTAGTGTATGTATTAAGTTAATTATTTAATGATGGTTGTTTGTTGACTCATCAAAAAATTACATCTACCATTGATTGCAACGTTCAATATGAACGATATGTGCAGTTTTTGTAAACATAAGTAACAGCCTGTAAAAACAATATACTTATATATCACCAACATATAAGTTGGTGCGATATATGCTTATGTTAATTTTTGCGCATATGAAACATTGTTTTTAGTTTTTTATAGATAAAATGCATCGCAAAACAACAAAAAATTTTAACTGAATTACAACCGGGCCACTTACAAAATCAAATAATGCGAACGTAATAGAATCCCGCCCTATCAAGTGGAGCCACTTCTGAATATGGTGTATAAAGTATCATGGTATGAATATAGAATTTGCAATAGATTATGCGGAACAGCGCCGTTCTGCAGCTTGTTTGGTTTAAACTGTTGACTGTTCAGTATCATTGGTGGTTTTCTGGGGAGTGTTTTCCAAAGGGAGAGGTATGAAAACTAGGAATTTGCTAAGTGCCGTCATGCTGACAGCACTTTCTTTTAACGTGTTGGCTGAAGACGCAGCACTTATACCAGCGCACGATGCCATCAAGGTCTTGAAGCCGGGCGAAGTGAGTTTCAGGGACGATATACAGCCTATCCTGCATGACTATTGTGTGATGTGTCACTCTCCGGGCGGGAAGGGATATGCTAAAAGCGGCTTGGATTTAACGTCCTACGAGGGACTGATGAAAGGCACTAAATTTGGACCAGTCGTCATCCCAGGCAATAGTGAAACCAGCACTTTCACAAAGCTGCTCACCGGCACCAATAGGGGCCTGAAGATGCCAATGGGTTTGAATGCATCAGGTACGCTGGACCGTCAATACATCTTGATTATGAGGAAATGGGTCCAACAAGGCGCCAAAAACAACTGATCAATTATTTTTAGTGTATATTTAGTTGTATAGTACTCATCACGGGCATTGAGCTTATGTTCTATGGGCAAGAAAGCCTATCGGTTCTATATTACCAACTGTACTTCAGGGCAATCTTAGCGCAGGCTCATATTGCCAGTTTTAACTAATATATTAACAAAAGGGATGGGGGAAATGACTGACAAGGTGAATCTCAAAAAACGGCGACTCTTGATTGCTTCGACAGCTGCGGGCGGAGTAGCGGCAGCGGGGGCTGGTGCACCGTTCGTATTAAGTTTTATGCCAAGCGAGCGTGTCAAAGCGGCGGGCGCACCGGTCGAGGTCGATTTGAAAACCCTCAAGCCGGGCATGATGATCAGTGTCGAATGGCAGGGTAAGCCAGTATGGATTGTGCACCGCACCAAGGAAATGCTCGACTTGCTATCCAATCACAATGATAAATTGGTCGACCCGGAATCTTCAGTTGAGCAACAACCTAAATACTGCACCAACGCTTATCGTTCTATTAAGCCCGAGTACCTTGTGGTGCTCGGTGTCTGCACTCACTTGGGTTGTTCTCCGACTTATCGTCCGGAAGTTGCACCCACTGATCTTGGCAAAGATTGGCCGGGTGGCTGGTTCTGTCCTTGTCACGGCTCGCGTTTCGACTTGGCAGCGCGTGTGTATAAAGGTGTGCCGGCGCCCAGCAACCTGATCGTTCCGCCGCACAAATATCTCAGTGATACCCGCGTCCTGATCGGCGACGACAGCAAAGAGGCCGCATGATGAACCTGCTGAAAAAACTGCTTGGCTGGATTGATACCCGTTTTCCGCTCATAGCAACCTTTAAGGAACACGCCTCCGAATACTACGCGCCAAAAAATTTCAATTTTTGGTACTTCTTCGGCGGTCTTGCATTACTGGTACTGGTTATCCAAATCCTGAGCGGCATTTTCCTTACCATGAACTACAAGCCGGATGCGCTATTTGCCTTCGCATCAGTTGAGTACATTATGCGTGATGTGCACTGGGGCTGGTTACTTCGCTATATTCACTCCACCGGAGCATCGATGTTTTTCGTGGTGGTCTACCTGCATATATTCCGCGGGTTGATGTACGGCTCTTACCGGAATCCGCGCGAGTTGCTGTGGATTATCGGAATGATTATTTATTTGGCGCTGATGGGCGAAGCATTCATGGGCTACCTGTTGCCATGGGGGCAGATGTCGTTCTGGGGTGCACAGGTAATTGTCAACCTATTCTCTTCCGTGCCGTTCATCGGACATGACTTGGCTATCCTGATTCGCGGCGACTACGTGGTTTCCGATACTACGTTAAACCGCTTTTTCGCGCTACACGTCATCGCGATCCCGCTGATTTTGGTGCTGATTGTTTTTGCGCACATTGTGGCATTGCATGAAGTAGGTTCCAACAACCCTGATGGAATTGAGATCAAAAAGCATAAGGATGCGAACGGTATTCCGCTGGATGGGATTCCCTTTTTTCCATATATGGTCGTCAAGGATAGTGTGGCTGCTGTAGTGTTCCTGATGGTTTTCTGTGCGATCATATTTTTTGCGCCGGACATGGGTGGTTACTTCCTGGAGAATAACAACTTCGTTCCGGCCAACCCGATGAAGACTCCTGAGCATATAGCACCAGTATGGTACTTCACTCCATACTATGCAATTTTGCGTGCGGTGCCGCCAATATTCGGCTCACAGTTCCCTGGTGTGGCTGCAATGGGTATCGCTACGGTGATCTTCTTCTTCCTGCCGTGGCTGGATCGCGGCAAAGTCAAGTCGATCCGTTATCGCGGCTTAATCTACAAGACTTTTCTGACGCTGTTCGTGATCAGCTTCGTTGGCCTCGGCTGGTTGGGCCAGATGCCTTCCACACCGACCTACACCATGATCGCGCGAATACTGGCTGTGGTGTACTTTGCCTTTTTCTTGTTGATGCCATGGTATACCAAGATCGACAAGTGCAAACCTGAGCCTGACCGTGTGACGTCAAAATAAAACAGAAAGACTTATCACAATATGAAAGCTATCAATAAAAAATTATGGATTCTGCTGCTGCTCCTGACGGCACCCGTAATGGCGCTCGCCAACGAATCCAACGTTCATTTGGATAAAGCGCCAGTAAATTTGAAAAATACAGCTTCGATACAACGCGGCGCAATACTCTTTGCTTCAAGATGCCTTGCCTGTCACAGTGCTTCCTACATGCGCTACAACCGTCTGATGGATCTCGGAATGACCGAGGCGCAAATCAAAAAGGGTTTAGAGCTTCCCGAAGACGTCAAGCTCGGCACGATCATGCAGGCCGTGATGGATACAAACTCGGCCAAGCTGGCATTCGGTATTGCACCGCCTGATCTGAGCGTGATCGCCCGCTCGCGTAGCGCTGATTGGTTGTACACCTACATGCGCACTTTCTATGTAGACACCAGCCATCCCAGTGGTTGGAACAATACGACCTTCCCAGATGTGGCCATGCCGTTCGTCCTGGCTGATTTGCAAGGCACGCAAACGCTGCAAGTCGAAAATAAAAATGGCCATGAAGTTAAGAGGCTGGTATTGGAATCGCCAGGGTCAATGTGTACTGCCAAATCCGCAATATGCACTGATGGGTATGATGCCGCTATTGCCGACCTGATCAACTACCTGGTTTTTATGAGCGATCCGTCGGCAATTGTGCGTTATAACCTTGGTTATTTTGTGCTGGGTTTCCTGTTCGTGCTCTTGGTGTTGGTCTATGCACTGAAGAAAGAAATATGGAAGGACATTCACTAACACTAATGATCAGAAATATCAGGTTACTTCATTGGTTGATATATTTCAGAATATACAGGCAAATAAACAAACCGAGAATAGTGAGGGCGCACGTAGGAGCACGGCAAATACAGCATAGCGCTCGCCCCATGTGGTAAGACGGGGAAATTCATCCCATATAAAAACCGCTTAGTTTTTCCAGAAGCGCCTACGGGCGGCGCTCAGGGCTGGCTGGCGTTTACCTTCCTCCGCCGTAAATTACATAAGCCTGTTACGGCAAATTGGCAACCCCGTAACATGCCTTCACGCTACGCCAAATTTGCGATTGAGAATTTGCGTGTTGCCACCTCTCGTATCGAGAGCAGCCTCGGAGAAAACGTGCTGCATTT
>JAHFRC010000005.1 GCA_023259015.1 Nitrosomonadales bacterium
GAAAAGCCCCACAACATCTTTGTGTCCTTCGTACCCTTCGTGGTGAAATAGATTTTTCAAGATGAATACACCTGCCCTTCAATTCTCTCTCGAACCCGTGGACAATGCGCGCCTCGCCAATCTGTGCGGCGCATTCGACGAGAACCTGCGCCAGGTAGAGACCGCGCTGGAAGTTGTCATTGCGCGGCGCGGCGAACACTTCAGCGTGCAGGGAGAAACACAACAGGCGGAACTTGCGCGCCAGGTGTTGCAAAATTTCTACCTCGAAGCAAGGCACGACATCAGCCTCGAACGCCTGCAGCTCGGCCTGATCGAGCTGATGAAGACAGACAGCCGGACGGAAGCACGAAGCGAGGATTACGTGCCGCTGCTGATGACGCGCAAGGCAGAGGTGCGCGGCCGCACGCCGCGCCAGAACGATTACCTGCAAGCCATCCAGCAGCATGACATCACTTTCGGCATCGGCCCCGCCGGTACCGGCAAGACTTACCTCGCCGTGGCCTGTGCGGTGGATGCAATGCAACGCGAAGCGGTGAAACGCCTGGTGCTGGTGCGCCCGGCGGTGGAGGCAGGCGAGCGCCTGGGTTTCTTGCCCGGCGACATGGCGCAAAAAGTCGACCCATACCTGCGCCCGCTGTATGACGCGCTCTACGACCTGATGGGCGTAGACAAAGTGGCCAAGGCATTCGAGCGCGGCGTGATCGAAATCGCGCCACTGGCCTACATGCGCGGACGCACCATCAACCATTCCTTCATCATCCTCGATGAGGCGCAGAACACCACGCCGGAGCAGATGAAGATGTTCCTCACCCGCATCGGTTTCGGCAGCAAGGCGGTCATCACCGGAGACGTGACGCAGATCGATCTTGCGCGCGGACAAAAGAGCGGGCTGATCGAGGCGCGCGGTGTGCTAAAAGATGTGCGCGGCATCGCCTTCCAGGATTTTCTCGCCGAGGACGTGGTGCGCCATCCGCTGGTGCAGAAAATTGTCTCAGCTTATGAGCGCCATGAACAAGAAAAAAAGCAGCAGCCATGAGCGCCGCGTACAAACTGTCCTTGTCGGTGCAGTACGCAACCAATGCAGAACGCTTGCCCACGCGATCACAGTTCCGGCGCTGGGTGAGAGCGGCATTGCAGCGCGATATGCAAGTTGCGCTGCGCATCGTGGATGAGGCCGAAGGGTGCGAGCTGGACAAAAGTTATCGCGGCAAGGATTACGCCACCAATGTGCTGACATTCGCGTATGACGACACCGATCCGGTCTCCGGCGATGTGGCCATCTGCGCGCCGGTGGTGGAGCGCGAGGCGCACGAACAACACAAGAATTTGCATGCGCATTATGCACATCTCGCTATCCATGCCGCCTTGCATCTGCAAGGTTACGACCACGAAAATGAGGCAGATGCCGTCGCCATGGAAACGCGCGAAACTGCAATATTGCTGAAATTAGGGTATGCTGATCCTTATCAGGGAGTGGCTTCATAATTATAAAGATGGACGAGTCAGGAAGTAGTAACAAACCAACCTTGCTGGAGCGGCTTTCCACGCTGCTGCTGCGTGAACCGGAAGACCGCGAGCAACTCATAGAATTGTTGCACTCCGCTTATGAGCGGAATTTGCTGGATGCCGATGCGCTCTCCATGATGGAAGGGGTAATTCTGGTTTCGGAGCAGCAGGTGCGCGAGATCATGATTCCGCGCGCGCAGATGGATGTCATCGATATCAGCCAGCCGCCGGAAAAATTCATTCCCTTTGTCATAGAGACCGCGCATTCGCGCTTCCCCGTGATTGACGGCAACAAGGACAACATCATCGGCATTCTGCTTGCCAAGGACTTGCTGCGCTATTATGCGGGCGAGGAATTCGAAGTGCGCGAGATGCTGCGACCTGCCGTATTCGTACCGGAATCCAAGCGCCTCAATGTGCTGCTGCGCGATTTTCGCGCCAACCGCAACCACATAGCGCTGGTGGTGGATGAGTACGGCGGCGTATGCGGCATGGTAACCATCGAGGATGTGCTGGAGCAGATCGTCGGCGACATCGAAGATGAATACGATTTCGACGAAGAAGAAGACAACATCATCCCTGACGGCAAGGGCAACTGGCGCGTCAAGGCTGCGACCGAAATTGTGGATTTCAATGAAGCGCTTGGCACGTCGTTCAGCGATGAAGAATATGATACAGTCGGCGGCCTGGTGCTCAAGGCTGCCGGCCAGCTTCCCAAGCGTGGCGACCGCATTCCCATCGACGGTTGCACCTTCACCGTGTTGCGTGCCGACAGCCGCCGCCTCTATTCGTTGTTGGTGGAACTCAAGGCAATTCAAGGAAGGGTTGAAAATCAGCCCGTAACGTAGTCGCGGTGCTTATCCACCCTGTGCAACCGCACTTGTCCGCCAGCGCACCGCATTTTCGCCCTTGCCATCCGCCGTGATAAAATGCGCTGCTTTCCCATTCACCGATATTTTTTGGAAGGTTTGCCATGTTATCCAGCAGAAACACCATCGCCCATACCGACCCGGAATTGTGGGCCGCAATCCAGAACGAAAATCGCCGCCAGGAAGATCACATCGAGCTGATAGCCTCGGAAAATTACACCAGCCCGGCGGTGATGGAGGCGCAGGGTAGCCAGCTCACCAACAAGTATGCCGAGGGCTATCCCGGCAAGCGCTACTATGGCGGTTGCGAGTATGCGGACGTGGCGGAACAATTGGCCATAGACCGCGCCAAGGCGCTGTTCGGCGCGGAATATGCCAATGTGCAACCGCATTCCGGTTCGCAAGCCAACCAGGCGGTATATATGGCGGTGCTCAAGCCGGGCGACACGATTTTGGGCATGAGCCTGGCGCATGGCGGGCACCTGACTCATGGTGCATCGGTGAACCTCAGCGGCAAGCTGTATAACGCCGTCACCTACGGCTTGAACGACAAGGAAGAAATTGATTACGACCAGGTGCAGAAACTGGCTAACGAGCATAAACCCAAGATGATCGTGGCGGGAGCTTCCGCTTATGCGCTGGTGATCGACTGGAAGCGCTTCCGCGCGATTGCCGACAGCGTGGGGGCTTACCTGTTCGTGGATATGGCGCACTACGCCGGCTTGATCGCGGCGGGGGTGTATCCGAACCCTGTCGGCATCGCTGATTTCGTGACCACCACCACCCATAAAACCTTGCGCGGGCCGCGCGGAGGTTTGATCCTGGCCAAGTCCGAGCACGAAAAGGCGCTGAATTCGGCGATCTTTCCCGGCATTCAGGGCGGCCCGCTGATGCATGTAATCGCGGCCAAGGCGGTGGCTCTCAAGGAAGCGATGAGCAAGGAATTCAAGGTGTACCAGAGGCAGGTGGTGGATAACGCGCGCGTGATGTCCAAGGTGTTGCAGGAGCGCGGTTTACGCATCGTATCCGGCCGCACCGACAGCCATGTATTTCTGGTGGACTTGCAACCCAAGCGCATCACCGGAAAAGATGCCGAAGCGGCGCTGGGTCGTGCCCACATCACGGTGAACAAAAACGCCATCCCCAACGATCCGCAAAAACCGTTCGTCACCAGCGGCATCCGCATCGGCAGCCCGGCGATGACCACGCGCGGCTTCAGGGAGCTGGAAGCGGAGAAGCTGGCGTACCTGATTGCGGATGTGCTGGATGCGCCCAACGACGAAGCGGTGATCGCGCGCGTTGCAGGGGAAGTAAAAAAGTTGACCACGCAGTTTCCGGTGTATGGAGCATAAGTTGTCAGTCGTAAGACGTAGGGAAACACTGAATAAGTCCCACATGGCCGCGCACTGTGTTTTGCGGAATGGGCTGCAAGGCGTGCGAGGCAGCGAATGGTTGATCCCCTTCGCAACGAGCACAACGCTGCAGACCGCCCGCAAAACCAGTGCCCATAAGGGTTGCGACAAAATAGCGCGCTCGCGGCGTTGCGCTCCTCGGCATCGTAGTCCGGGCTACGACCTTCGTCGCGCGTCTTGCGATCATCGCGATTTTGTCAGCAACGCGGCTCATGGAGGACTTATTCAGTGTTTCCGTAAGTCATTAGTTGGTTTTGTCGCCGCAATGCGGCGGTTTTTAACTTACGACTTCCAACTTGCGGCTTACGACTATTTTTTATGAAATGCCCCTTCTGTAAATGCCCGGATACCCAAGTGGTGGACACACGCGAGAGCGAGGAGGGCGACAGCATCCGCCGCCGCCGCCGCTGTCTGTCCTGCGAAAAGCGCTTTACCACCTATGAAATGGTAGAGTTGCGCATGCCGCAGGTGGTCAAGCAAAACGGTATGCGCAGCGAATTCGATGAAGAAAAACTGCGCACCAGCTTCAGCCGCGCACTGCACAAGCGTCCGGTGCCGACGGAACTGGTGGATGCCGCCATCGATAATGTGACGCAAAAGATATTCGCGCTTGGTGAACGCGAGATTGGGTCGCGCCAGATCGGCGAAATGGTGATGAAAGAGCTGCTGAAGCTGGACAAGGTAGCCTATATCCGCTTTGCTTCGGTGTACAAAAGTTTTCAGGACGTGGGCGATTTTACCGATGCGGTGGAAGCAGTGCGCAAATCCCCATCCCGCCGCAAGCCGCAAACAAAATAATCATGTTTACCCCGCAGGACAGCGTGTGGATGGCTCAAGCGCTCCGCTTGGCAGAGCGCGGTCTTTATTCTGCCAGCCCCAATCCGCGTGTCGGCTGCGTGCTGGTGCGCAACGGCAACGTTGTTGGCGAAGGCTGGCACGAACGCGCCGGAGAACCTCATGCGGAAGCGCATGCGCTACGCGCAGCAGGCGAAGCGGCGCGCGGCGCAACCGCTTATGTGACGCTGGAACCTTGCAGCCATCAGGGGCGTACCCCGCCCTGTGCCGATGCGCTGATAGAAGCCGGAGTGGCGCGAGTGGTGGCCGCAGTGCATGACCCCAATCCGCAGGTGGCAGGGCAGGGTATTGCGAAATTGCGTGCGGCAGGTGTTGAAGTCGAGTGCGGTCTGATGGAAACCGCAGCGCGCGAGTTGAATATCGGGTTTTTTGCGCGCATGACGCGCGACATGCCGTGGGTGCGCAGCAAGATCGCGGCAAGCCTGGATGGCCGCACAGCACTCAACAATGGCGAGAGCAAATGGATTACCGGTGAGGCAGCGCGGCAGGATGTACAGCAATGGCGCGCGCGTTCCTGTGCGGTGCTCACAGGCATCGGCACCGTGCTGGCGGACGATCCGCAGTTGAGTGTGCGCGGGATTGCAACCACGCGCCAGCCGTTGCGTGCGGTAGTGGATAATGCCTTGCGCCTTCCGCCGAAGGCACGGCTGCTGCAACAAAGAGGCGTGATGGTTTACACTGCCACACATGATGCGGAAAAAGTCGGCGTACTGGAACAGGCAGGGGCTTGCGTAATGGTGCTGCCGGATGCGAGCGGCCAGGTGAATATGGCAGTCGTATTGCGCGACCTCGCCGCGCAGGGCTGCAACGAAGTGCTGGTGGAAGCGGGTGGCAAGTTGAATGGAGCCTTGTTCAAGGAGGGGTTGGTGGATGAACTGGTGCTGTATCTCGCTCCGCAATTGCTGGGAGATATGGCGCGCGGCATGGCGCGGCTGGGCGAACTGACCAGCCTGGACCAGCGCATCGAGTTGGAATGGAAAGACGTACGCCATGTGGGCCGCGATTTGCGCATCGTGGCGCGGGTGAAGAAAGGATAAATATGTTCAGCGGCATCATCGCAGACATAGGCGTTATCGCCCGCGCGGAAGACCGCAACGGCGGCCTGCGCCTTTCCATCGAAACGCGTATGCTCGGCATGGGCGACGTGCAACTTGGCGACAGCATCGCGGTGAACGGCGTTTGCCTCACCGTGGTAAAGAAAGAGGACAATTTTTTTGTTGTGGACGTATCGCGCGAAACATTGAATTGCATCGTAGGGCTGGAAGTGCAGGGCGCGCGCGTCAACCTGGAAAAGGCGCTACGCCTGGCAGACAGGCTGGGCGGACATCTGGTGAGCGGGCATGTAGATGGCGTGGGTGAAGTGGTTGCATTCACTGACCTCGGCGAGAGCTGGAAACTGGTGGTGCGTGCACCGCAAGCGCTGGCAAAATACATCGCGGTGAAGGGTTCCATCACCACCAACGGCGTGAGTTTAACGGTGAATGAAGTGGATGGTGCAGTATTCAGCATCAACCTGATTCCGCACACGATGGCGATGACTACCCTGTCGGAGCTGCATGCGGGTGAGAAAGTGAACCTGGAAATCGATTTGATTGCGCGCTATGTGGAGCGCATGCTGGCGGCTGAAAAGGAGTAATTCCAATTTTAATTGGCTGACAGCTATCCGCTACAAACTACCAGCTCAATTTGCATTGCATCAGCTTTGTTCCCACGGTAACCCGCTCACGCGCCAGCCGTTCAACATGTTACGGTGCTCATCCGCATCCTTGTCGCCCTCGAAGCCTTCCAGCACGTTATAGCAGTCGACATAGCCCGCCCGCGTGGCGGCGATGGCGGCGTTGTGCGAGCGGACGCCGCTACGGCAGATGAACATCACCAGCGCTTCCTTGTCCACCTGTTGCTCGAGTTGCGCGATGAAATTAGGGTTGGACTTCATGCCGGGATAGGCAGCCCATTCGATTTCCGCCGCATTGGGGATGCGTCCCACCCATTCCAGTTCGGCATGCGTGCGTACGTCTACCAGTTTCGCGCCGGGTGCGGATTGCATGATTTCGTAAGCCTCGTCCGGCAACAGTGCGCCTTCATAAGGCAAGTTCATTTCTTTGGCGCGGCTTTGCGCGGCATTCAGAATTTCGGTAATTTTACCCATTGCGTCCCCGTTGATGTTTAATATGCAGTCGGCAAGTGTTATCCTGCACGGCATAGTTTAATAGTAACGCAACCGCAATGAAAAATCCTGTTCACTCACAAACCCACAGCAAATCCGATGCCTTCGAACCCGCCCATCCGGAGCGCTTTGCCGCTGCGCGTAAAAGCACATGGATCAGTATTTTTATCAACCTGCTGCTGACAGTGCTGCAGGTGGTTGCCGGTTACCTTGGGCGTTCGCAATCCTTGATGGCGGACGGCCTGCATTCGTTGTCCGATTTGCTCGCCGATTTTCTGGTGTTGTTCGCCAACCGCCATGGCAACCGCCATGCCGATGCCGACCATCCCTACGGCCACGCGCGCATGGAAACCGCCGCCACGCTGATCCTCGGCATAGCGCTGGCGGCATTGGGCGCTGCGCTGCTGTTCGCCGCCGGAATGCGCTTGCAGCATCCCGAACTGGTGCAGCCCGTGCATCCGCTCACGCTGTGGATCGCGCTCATTGCGCTGGCAGCCAAGGAAGGTATGTTCCGCTACATGCTGGCGGTGGCCAAGCGCGTGCGCTCGCAAATGCTCGTCGCCAACGCGTGGCATGCGCGCTCCGATGCGGCGTCTTCGCTAGTGGTGGTGGTGGGCATTTCCGGCAACCTGATGGGCTATACTTTTCTCGACCTGATTGCCGCCGCAGTGGTGGGCGTGATGATCGCGCACATGGGCGGCAAGTTCGCGCTGGAGGCGATGGCCGAGCTGATTGACACCGGCCTTTCCTCCGAAGAGGTGGAAGCCATCCGCAATACTTTGCAATCAACACCTGGTGTGCGCGGGTTACATGAATTGCGCACGCGCAAGATGGCCGACCATGCGCTGGTGGACGCGCACATTCTGGTCGACCCGAAAATCAGTGTGTCCGAAGGGCATTACATCGCCGAGTCGGCGCGCCAGGCGGTGCTGCGCCAACATCATGTGATGGATGTGATGGTGCACATCGATCCGGAAGATGACATGCGGGTCAAACCCAATGCCCATCTGCCGAACCGCGAAGTTTTGCTCAAGCATCTTGCCGGGCGGCTGGGCGATAATCTGCCGCTTGGAAATCGCATCATGCTGCATTATCTGGATGGCAAAGTAGACGCCGATTTATTTCTTGACCCGGTGGATTATCAGGACTCCAACAAGACAGAAGCATTAAGAAGTAAATGCGCTGAAATCACGGCGGATGACCCGTATTTTCGCACCATTCATCTGCACCACAGCCGCGCACAGGAATAGTGCGTTTATATAACCCTTGCCCAACTTCAGGGCGCATATTTTCATCCATTTAATTGGATGGATATGGCAAAATATGCGCTTCGGTGCTGGGAAGTGTATGGCGCGTTTTGTGCTGAAGAATTGTCGGGTTTTAGCTAGCCTGATTTCCGGTTTATTTTTGGTTTGGTTGTTAACGTTCAAGGGAGAACAATTATGTCGAAGTCGGCAGCAGATGTTGTAAAGTTACTCAAAGACAACGAGGTCAAATTTGTTGACCTGCGTTTTACCGATACCCGCGGCAAGGAGCAGCACGTTTCCATTCCCGCGCATGTGGTGACGGATAGCGATGACTGGTTCGAGAACGGCCACGCCTTCGATGGCTCTTCAATCGCCGGCTGGAAAGGCATACAGGCATCCGACATGCTGCTGATGGCCGACCCCGATTCCGCCTTCATCGACCCGTTCATGGACGAGACCACGCTGGTGATGAGCTGCGACGTGATCGAGCCTTCCGACGGCAAGGGTTACGACCGCGACCCGCGCTCCATCGCCAAGCGCGCCGAAGCCTACCTGAAGAGCAGCGGCCTGGGCGATGCGGCCTACTTCGGCCCGGAGCCGGAATTCTTCATTTTCGATTCGGTAAACTGGCAAGTGGACATGTCCGGCTGCTTTTGCAAGGTGCATTCCGAAGAAGCCGCATGGGCTTCCGCCGAAAAATTCGAGGGCGGCAACACCGGACACCGCCCCACCGTCAAAGGCGGTTACTTCCCTGTTCCCCCGGTCGATTCGCTGCAAGACATCCGCTCTGCCATGGTGCTGGCGCTGGAAGAAATCGGTGTTCCCGTCGAAGTGCACCACCACGA
Source organism: Nitrosomonadales bacterium (assembly GCA_023259015.1). Classification (GTDB taxonomy): domain Bacteria; phylum Pseudomonadota; class Gammaproteobacteria; order Burkholderiales; family Gallionellaceae; genus CAITJF01. Next base: position 8,902 of record JAHFRC010000005.1, read on the forward strand.
AGTGGCCACTGCCGGACAGTGCGAGATCGGCACCAAGTTCAACACACTGGTGAAGCGCGCCGACATGACACAGAAACTGAAATATGTCGTGCACAACGTTGCGCACCAGTACGGCAAAACTGCGACATTCATGCCCAAGCCTATTGTCGGCGACAACGGCTCCGGCATGCACGTACATCAATCCATCTGGAAGGGCGGCAAGAACCTGTTCGCGGGTAATGGCTATGCCGGCCTGTCCGAAACTGCCTTGTACTATATCGGCGGTATCATCAAGCATGCGCGTGCATTGAACGCCATCACCAACCCCGGCACCAACTCCTACAAGCGTCTGGTGCCCGGCTTTGAGGCTCCGGTGAAACTGGCTTACTCGTCGCGCAACCGTTCCGCCTCGATCCGCATTCCCTTCGTGCAAAGCGACAAGGCACGCCGCATTGAAGTGCGTTTCCCGGATCCGACAACCAATCCCTATCTGGCTTTCACCGCCATGATGATGGCCGGCCTGGACGGCATACAGAACAAGATTCATCCCGGCGACCCAGCCGACAAGAACCTGTATGACCTGCCGCCGGAAGAAGATGCGAAGATACCAACCGTATGCTCCAGCCTCGAGCAAGCGCTGGAAGCGCTGGACAAGGACCGCGATTTCCTGACACGCGGCGGCGTATTCTCCAACGACTTCATCGACGCCTACATCGACCTGAAGATGGAAGAGGTAACGCGTTACCGCATGACTACGCATCCGGTCGAGTATGATATGTATTATAGTTTGTAATACCAGCTTTGCTTTGTACAAGAAACGGGGCCGCAGGGTCCCGTTTCTTTTTTGAAATGCTTTCTGCGTTTGTCACAGCACCGGGCTTTAACCTATACTTGGCGCATCATGACACTATTCAAGATACGCTTCATGAAGCCTCCAGGCTTGTTTGTATTGCTATGCATGGCCCACATCGGCTGGGCGCAGGCCGAGATTTACAAATATATCGACGCCGACGGCCACGTGACTTATTCCAGCTCGCCGATAAAAGGAGCAAAAAAACTTAACCTGGAACCAAAGGGCGGCATGCCATCGACCGTGCGCGCGCATAATGTGGATACCAGTCCTTCCGATTTTCCCAGAGTGGATAGCAATACACAAAAAAACCGCGATGGCGCACGCCGCAAAATACTGGAAGATGAATTGGCCAATGAAGGCAAGCTGCTCGCCGAAGCACGCCAGAACCTGAAAAATGGCTATGAAAACCAGGAAGCCCCCATGAGTAAAATAAAGGAACTGCAAGAGCTGGTGATGTTGCATGAAAAAAATATAGAAGCACTCAAATCCGAGCTCGCCAATCTCAAGTGACCATTGCCTGCCTCAGGGCAGGCTGTCTGCAATTTGACGCTTACATGAATTAAGAAACACTCATGCCGGACGCTTTCTTTCCCACACTGGAACATCTCGCCACGGCGGTCATGCTGCTGGATGACCAGTCACACATCGTCTACCTTAATCCCGCAGCGGAAAACCTGTTTGCTTTAAGCAGCAAAAACCTGATCGGTTATCCGGTGCAGCATGCCTTTACCCACACAGGGCAGCTCGCTGCCGCAATGCAGCAGGCGCTGGATAACAACGCCAGCTATATCGAGTATGACCTCACGCTGGGCACTTATCCGCATGGCAAGCTGCACCTGCGTTGCACTGCCACGCCGCTACTGCTGGATAAACGCTACCTGCTGCTCGAGTTTCATCCCATGGACCGCCCGCTGAAGCTGGCGCGCGAGGAACAGATGCTCGACCAGACCCAGGCCAACCGCCTGCTGCTGCGCAACCTGGCGCATGAAATCAAGAACCCGCTGGGCGGTATCCGCGGCGCGGCGCAGTTGCTGGAACAGGAGCTGGAAAAACCCGGCTTGCGTGAGTACACCAGGGTGGTAATTCAGGAAGCTGACCGTTTGCGCTCGCTGATGGAAAAACTGCTCATACCGCAACAAGCGCCTTGTTTCAGTGCACTCAACATTCATGAGGTGCTGGAACGTGTACGCAGCCTGATATTGGCAGAGATTCCATCCGGGCTGGTCATTCAGCGCGACTACGATGTCAGCCTGCCTCCGCTGTTCGGCGACAAGGAACAGTTGATACAGGTGATGCTCAATATCGTGCGCAATGCGGCACAGGCAATGCAGGGCCAGGGCACAATCATATTGCGCACGCGCATCGCACGCCAGGTCACGCTGATAAAAAAACGCCACCCCATGGCGGTAATGGTGCAGGTCATCGACAATGGCCCCGGCGTGCCTGAGCATTTGCGCGACAAGATTTTTTACCCGCTGGTGTCCGGTCGCCCTGAGGGTCATGGTTTGGGGTTGACGCTGGCACAGGATTTCGTCAGCCAGCATCAGGGCGGCATCGAGTTCGACAGCGAGCCGGGGTGCACCTGCTTTACCGTGATGCTTCCGCTACAATAACGGGCGGCCCCTGATGAACTCGAAAGAAATACCTCACCACGGAGGGCACGAAGATTTTTCGGGCAGCCGCTTGATATTGGGCGATCTCAGGCAAGATGAGCCCCGTTTTGGAAGGTTCCATTATTTTTCTTCGCGGCCTTCGTGTTCTTCGTGGTTAATTTACGGAATATAGGATGAAACCTGTCTGGATCATAGACGATGACCGTTCCATCCGCTGGGTACTGGAAAAAGCCCTGGCGCGCGAGGGCATCGAATACAAGAGCTTCGTTTCCGCCGCCGAAGCCGTGCAGGCGCTAACGCATGGCGCACCGCAAGTGGTCGTCAGCGATATCCGCATGCCCGGCAGTTCCGGGCTGGAACTGCTGCAAACCTTACGCGAGCGCCATCCAACCCTGCCGGTCATCATCATGACCGCCTATTCCGACCTGGAAAGCGCGGTTTCTTCATTTCAGGGAGGCGCGTTCGAATACCTGCCCAAGCCGTTCGACATCAACCATGCGGTCGAGCTGATCCGCCGTGCGCTGGAACAAAGCCAGCGCAAGAATGCCGCCCTCGAAGAAGCAGTCGCAACGCCGGATATTCTGGGCCAAGCTCCCGCGATGCAGGAAGTATTCCGCGCCATCGGCAGGCTTTCCCAATCGCAAGCCACCGTATTGATCAACGGCGAATCCGGCACCGGCAAGGAGCTGGTTGCGCAAGCCCTGCACCGCCACAGCCCGCGCAAAAATGCGCCGTTCGTCGCCATCAACACCGCCGCCATCCCGAAAGACCTGCTCGAATCCGAATTGTTTGGCCACGAGCGCGGCGCCTTCACCGGCGCCACCGCCATGCGGCGCGGACGTTTTGAACAAGCAGAAGGCGGCACGCTGTTTCTCGACGAGATCGGTGATATGCCCGCCGAATTGCAAACCCGGTTGCTGCGCGTGTTGTCCGACAATAACTTCTACCGCGTCGGCGGCCATCAACCGGTCAAGGCCAATGTGCGCATCATCGCCGCTACCCACCAGGATATCGAAGAGCGCGTGAAGCAAGGGTTATTCCGTGAAGACCTGTTTCACCGCCTCAACGTCATCCGCTTGCGCCTGCCGCCGTTGCGCGAACGGCACGAAGACATCCCGCTGCTGGCAAAATATTTCCTGCAAAAAAATGCGCGCGAGCTCGGCGTCGAACAAAAATCCTTTAGCGATGCCGCCATTCAATACCTTGCGGCGCAGGATTTTCCCGGCAACGTGCGGCAACTGGAAAACCTGTGCCACTGGCTCACCGTGATGACTCCATCGCGGCAAATCGAAGTTGCCGACTTTCCGCCGGAATGGCGCGAAACGCCCGCTATCTTGCCTGGAGACTGGCGCAACGCGCTGGCGCAGCAAGCCGCTCTCGCGCTGCAGCGCGGCGACCAGAACATCCTCGACAACCTGGTGCGCCAATTCGAAAGTACGCTCATCACCCAGGCGTTGCAGTACACCGGAGGGCGCCGCATCGAAGCGGCGACACTGCTGGGCATGGGGCGCAATACGCTCACACGCAAGATTCAGGAATTGGGCTTGGAAGAAGAGGGCAAATAGGGTGCGCTTGCAGTTGACGGATGCTATGAATACCATCCACACAAAGGTTGAGAGCGTTATTTTCTCGTGCGCCCAACCTTCTGCCACACCCCCCTAACCGGCTCTGCCTGTGCGCTTTCGCCCGGATACGCCAACCCATACATTTCCGAGAGGGTACGCAGGATGTTGTAGTGGTTGATGCGTTGCGCACTGGCTCCAGGCTTGACCATAGGCCCGATGAACAGGGTGGCGACGCGGTTGTCCGCCGGGCCGTTGTCCTCATCCCAAGTAAGGATGAGCAGGCTGTTGTGCGCCATCACCCATTGTGCGTAAGGTTCAATATTTTTTTCCAGCCATGCATCGCCTTGCGCCACGCTACCGTCGTGCATGTCGTTTTGCTGGTCTGGCGCCACCAGCGCCACCGTCGGTAATTTTGCAAAATCCTGCGGGAATGCGCTGAACGGCTGGTTTAGCGCCGCCAGCTTATTCCAGTTCGCCACCGGGTTATGCTTGCGCATGTATGCGCCATGGGCGCAGCCATCGAAACCGGCTTGCGGCATGGATTCGGCGTAGCTGGTAAAGCTCAGCCCTTTTTCAGCCAATGCGCCTGCAAGGTTGGCTCCGCTCAATTCCAGCGGGCAGTCATTGTTGCCGACACCGTGAGTGGAGCCGGAGAACAGGGCGAGATAGTTTGGCTGGCTGGGATGGGTGACGCCGTAGGATTGGGTGAACAGCAAGCCGCGTTTGGCAAGCGCGTTGATGTAAGGCGCAGACGGATTGCCGATGATTTGCGCGAATGATTTGTTTTCCTCGATCACGATCACGATGTGATCCGGGCGAGGCAACGATTGCGCTATTGCCGTGGCGGCATGGCATGCAAAAAGGAGCGCCAAAAAACGCAGCGTCATTCCAGGCCAATTATAAAAGAGATGGGGAGAACCCTGGAAAAATCCCGGAATTCTCCCGCATTGTAAATTAAAGGCAGGGTGTAAACTGGCCTGCTGCTGGTTCTGGCCGTGGCCCGGTTTTAATTGCTCACATTCCGGAAACAAATTCCGTTATTGCGTCAATTTCGGCGGGGGTCATTTTCTTGGCGACACTGCCCATCATTCCCGCCGGGTCGTTATGGCGGTCCCCACTACGAAAATCATTCAGTTGCTTCATGAGGTAATCTTTCGTTTGCCCGCTGATTACCGGAAAGACATTATTCTGGGCATCTTTTCCATATCCGTTTTCGCCATGGCAATTGCTGCAAGCGTATACTCCGGTATCCGGATTGCCATTGTAGAAAATATCCTTGCCTGTTGCCGCCAATGCCTTGTTGGCGCCGGGTGTGCCCTTCATGCGTTTCTTGCTGGAGAAATAAGCGGCTATATCCTTCAGGTCCTGTAATTCGGTAATGCTGGCTGCCATGCCGGACATCATGGGGTCAACGCGCCTTCCGTCCTGAAAATCGCGAATTTGCCTTTCGATGTATTTTGCAAACTGCCCAGCCAGGTTAGGGAAATTGGGTGCTGCGCTAATGCCTTCTTCACCGTGACAACCCTGGCACATTGCGGACTTTTCCTTGCCTGCGTTTGGATCCCCATCTGCCGCTTGCGCCGCTCCCATGGAAGCCATGACAACCAGCAATACGCGGATGCTAAATTTTATTCCCTTGCTCATACTGTTTTCCCCCTGTGGTTATTTTGGGCGTATTGTTTCCCATAACTTTTTCGCCGTCAACGCAATTTTAACCAACCAACTCTGCCGTCACCGGCGCATGATCGGATGGCCGTTCCAGTTTGCGCGGTGCGCGGTCAATAGAACAACCCGTGCAAACCCGTGCCAGAGGCGCGCTGAACAAGATATGATCGATGCGCAGCCCCATGTTGCGGCGAAACGCCAGCATGCGGTAATCCCACCATGAATAGGATTTTTCCGGCTGCTCGAACAGGCGGAAACTGTCGCGCAAACCCAGTTGCTCGAGCGCATGAAATGCCGCACGCTCCGGCGCGCTTACCAGCACATTGCCCGCCCACGCCTGCGAGTCATACACGTCGCGGTCTTCCGGCGCGATGTTGTAGTCGCCAAGCAAGGCGAGTTCCGGATAGCGCACCAGCTCTTCTTTCAGCCACTCACGCAACGCATCCAGCCACGCCAGTTTGTAGCGGTATTTGTCTGAATCCACGCTCTGTCCGTTCGGCACATACACACACACCATGCGCACACCCAGAACGGTCGCGGCGATCAGGCGCTTTTGTTCATCGGGAAAATTGGGCAGGCCATACCCCACATCCGTGGCCCCTGTTTTGCTGATGATGGCGACGCCATTATAGGTTTTTTGCCCGCTGAATACCGCCTGATATCCTGCCTGCTGCAATGCAACCAGGGGAAACTGGCTGTCTTCCTGCTTGGTTTCCTGCAGGCACAGCACATCCGGCTGATTGACCGCCAGCCAGTCCAGCACATGGGGCAGGCGTACCTTGAGCGAATTGACATTCCAGGTGGCTATACGCATTTTTGTCTCGGTCGGCGAAGGCTTACTGCGTCTGCTTTTCTGCTTCCTGCTTCAAAGCTTCGGCGCTCTTTGGCTACTTGCCAAAACCAAGGACAACAATCCGGCGCCGGTCTTTTTCTGCTTGCCCAAGAGCGATGTCATGACATTACCTGGCGTATTATTTCCGGATGCATTATTTTTCCGTTGCCGGCTTGATCGGCTCTTGCGGAGGACGGTAGAGCAATGCCTTGGGGTAACCCGCAATATCCAGCTCGCTGTTCCACTGCTCGGCTTGAAAACCTATGAGATAGGTCTTGCCTACAGCAAGCGTGGGAGCCTGCTCGCTGCCCGAGGCTTGCTTGAAGTCATCAAGTTCTTTTTGCGTGGTCAGGGATCTTTCGGTATAGGGAATCCCACGCTGGTTAAGAAGCCCTCGCGCCATCTGGCATGGCTCGATACAGTTGATCGCCGTGTAGAGTGTGACCGGAAAATTCTGCCGCGCAAGATACGATTCATACGGCATATCTTCACCATCCTGCACGACGGGGGTTTTCTTCTTTTCGACCTGCTCCGCCTCGGTTGCAGGCGCATCGCCATAATACACCTTGCCGGACTTGTCCACCCAGCGGTACAGCTCACCCGCGTTGCTGGCGAAGGGCATCATCAGAAAGCAACTCAACAACAAGACGCTGTATTTCATTTTGCCTCCTCAGGGAGTTTCGAGCAGTCCATTATGCCGCAATAATGCATCTATGCTCGGCTCGCGCCCGCGAAACGCCGCAAACGATTGCATCGCATCCCGGCTGCCGCCCATCGCCAGAATTTCGCTGCGGAAACGCGCGCCGACATCCGGGTTCAGCACGCCGTTTTCCTCAAACAGGCTGTATGCATCGGCGGACAATACTTCCGCCCATTTGTAGCTGTAATAGCCCGCCGCATAGCCGCCGGCGAAAATATGCGAAAAGCTGTGCGGAAAGCGGTGAAATGCGGGCGGGATCAGCACCGCGACTTCAGCGCGCACCTCGTCGAGCAAGTCAAGGATGGACTTTGCGCTGCCCGCCTCGAAGCTGCTGTGCATCAGCATGTCGAACAGCGCGAATTCGATCTGGCGCAGGGTCTGCAAGCCGCTCTGGAAGTTTTTTGCGGCCAGCATCTTGTCGAACAACGCGCGCGGCAATGGCTCGCCGCTATCCACATGGCGCGTCATGCCCTGCAATACATCCCACTCCCAGCAAAAATTTTCCATGAATTGGCTGGGCAATTCAACCGCGTCCCATTCCACGCCGTTAATGCCGGAAACAGCCAGGTCTTCCACTTCGGTGAGCAAGTGATGCAAGCCGTGGCCGAACTCATGGAACAGCGTGATTACCTCGTCGTGGGTGAACATTGCTGGTTTTCCGCCGAGGGGTGCGGAAAAGTTGCAGTTCAGATAGGCGACCGGTGTCTGTATCCCCGATGCAAGGCGGCGGCGCGTGATCGCATCGTCCATCCAAGCCCCGCCGCGCTTGCTGTTGCGCGCGTACAAGTCGAGATAGAACTGGCCGACAAGTTGTCCTTGCGCATTGCGGATATCAAAGAAGCGCACGTCGTCATGCCATACCGGCGCGGCGGAAGCGTTGATTTGCAGCCCATACAGCGTCTCCACCAGCTTGAACATGCCCGGCAGCACTGCATCCTCCGGGAAATACCGCTTTACCTCCTGTTCGGAAAAGGCATAGCGTTTTTCGCGCAGTTTCTCGCTGGCGTAACCGATGTCCCAGGACTGCAATTCCGGCAACCCCAATTCGGTGCGCGCGAATTCACGCAGTTCAGCCAGATCTTTCTCGGCGAACGGCCGTGCGCGCCGCGCCAGTTCGCGCATGAATTCGACAACCTGTTGCGGTGAATCCGCCATCTTGCTTGCCAGCGACAGTTCGCCAAAGCTGGCAAAGCCCAGCAGGCTTGCTTCCTCGCCGCGCAGCCTGACGATCTCATCCATCAAGGCGGTGTTGTCCAGCTCCGGCTTGCCGAATTCGCTGGCGCGCGTGCCATAGGCGCGATACATCTTTTCGCGCAATGCGCGGTTGTCGGCGAATTGCATGACCGGCATGTAGGACGGCGCTTTCAGCGTGAACAGCCAGCCAGCCTTGCCCGCCGCTTGTGCGGCTTCCTGCGCCGCCTGCAGCGCGTCTTCAGGCAAACCGCCAAGTTCCTCCCTGTTCTCGATGGCCAGCGTGTAATCGTTGGTGGCGTCGAGCAGGTTGTCGGAAAAGCGCGACGACAATTCCGCCAGGCGTTCCTGGATTTGCAGGAAGCGCGCCTTCTTGTCCTCCGCCAATTCCGCGCCGCCGAGGCGAAAGTCGCGCAGCTCGTTTTCGATGATTTTCTTGCGCGCCGCGCTCAAACCGGCGAATTCAGGGCTGTTGCGCAAAGCCTTGAATTTTTCGAACAGCGCGAGGTTCTGGCCGAGCTCGGCGTAATGCTGGATGATCTTCGGCAGCGTGGCGTTATACACCTCGCGCAATTCCGGGCTGTTCATCACCGCATTCAAATGTCCGACCGGCCCCCAAGCGCGTGACAGGCGCTCGTTGGCATCTTCCATCGGCACGATGAAATCCTGCCAGGTGGGCGGCGCGCTATCGCCGAGCAGCCGCGCAATCAGTGCGCGATTTTCCACCAGCAATTGTTCAATCGCCGGTGCGACGTGTTCAGGCTTGATCTCCGCAAAACGCGGCAGACCGGAGAAATCCAGCAGTGGATTATTTGAATCGGCTTGCTTGCGCATAAATATGTCAGTAATTTTTACGTATGTTGAACTTTCAGCGCCGGCTGGATTGTGGGGCAAGTTACGCCGTAACTAAAAATCGAATAAAGGATTCATGGCTGAGTTTAAGAATTGACTGCCAAATTCCTGTCTGCGAGGGGGTGTTGCAGAAGCTGTCAGGTTTGATAAACAACCTTTCCATCCACCAGCGTGTAACGCACCTTTCCCTGCAATTCCAGGCCGGTGAACGGCGTATTCTTGCCTTGGCTCTTCAGTGCAGCAGGCTCAATTTTCCACCATGCTTCAGGGTCAAATACGCACACATCCGCAGCGGCGCCGACCGACAAATGCCCCGCATCCAGGCCCATGATCTGCGCGGGCCGCAACGTTACCCTGGCGAGCGCATCGGCCAGCGCAAACTTATCCTGCCCTGCCCACTTGAGCACCAGCGGCAGCAGCAATTCAAGCCCGGTAGCGCCTGGCTCCGCTTCGGCAAACGGCAGTTGCTTGGCATCTTCGTCCACCGGTGAGTGGTCGGAGCAGATCGCGTCTATCGTGCCGTCGAGCAAGGCGGCGCGCAGTACAGCGCGGTCGCGCAGGCTGCGCAAAGGCGGCACCAGATGACAGTTGGCATCGAAAAAGCCAATGTCCATTTCTGACAGGTGTACGTGATTGGCCGACACATCGCAGGTAACCGACATGCCGTGTTGTTTTGCGGCACGCACCAGCGAGATTCCAGACTCGCTGGAAATGCGGCAGATGTGCAGCCTTACGCCGGTTTCGCGCGCCAGTTGCAGCATGGTGGTCAGCGCGATGGCTTCGGCGCACACCGGGATGGCAGGCAAGCCCAGGCGGGTCGCCACTTCGCCATCGTGCGCCACGCCATTCTTGGCCAGGAAGTTGTCTTGCGGGCGCAGCCACACGCTGAAGCCGAAGGTGGAGGCATACTGCATCGCGCGCATCAGCACGCGGGTATCGGTCAGCGGCGCATCGGCCTGGCTGAATGCCACACATCCGGCATCCGCCAGCTCGGCCATTTCGGTGAGTTCTACGCCTTTCAACCCATAAGTCAGCGCACCCACCGGATAGACATGCGCCTGGTTCAGCACCCGCGCACGATGCTTGAGCATCTCCACCAAACCCGGCTCATCCAGCGGCGGATCGGTATCCGGGGGGCAGGCCAGCGTGGTGATGCCGCCCGTTGCTGCGGCATCCATCTCGGATTCCAGCGTGGCCTTGTATTCGTAGCCCGGCTCGCGCAGGCGCGCGGCGAGGTCGATCAGGCCGGGCATGACGACCAGCCCTGTTGCATCAATAATTTTGTCCGCGACGAATCCCGCTGGAGCATTGCCGATGGCAGTCACCTTGCCTGCACTGATGAATAAATCCTGCTGGGCATCGATCCGGTTTTTCGGGTCAATCAAACGACCATTTTTAATATGAATTTTCATCTTCTACTTTCCCGCCAACATGCTCATTGCCGCCATGCGCACCGCGATGCCGAAAGTGACTTGCGGCAGGATCACCGAGTGCGTACCGTCCGCCACGCTGGAATCGATTTCCACGCCGCGGTTCATCGGTCCGGGGTGCATCACGATGGCATCCGCCTTGGCCAGCGCCAGTTTTTCCTGGGTCAGGCCGTAATACTTGAAATACTCCTGTGCGCTGGGCAAAAGAGCGCCCTGCATGCGTTCGTTCTGCAAGCGCAGCATCATCACTACGTCCACCTCGCGCAGGCCCTGCAGCATGTCATGATAGACATGCACGCCGAGGCGTTCGACGCAGGCGGGCAGCAGCGTCCTGGGTGCGATCACACGTACTTCCGGCACGCCCAGCGTGGTCAGCGCATGAATCTGCGAGCGCGCCACGCGCGAATGCAGGATGTCGCCGACTATCACCACGCGCAGGTTATGGAATTCCTTTTTGTAGTGGCGGATGGTGAACATGTCCAGCAGCGCCTGCGTCGGATGCGCATGGCGCCCGTCGCCCGCGTTAATGACGTGAATCCTGGGCGCGACATGCCTTGCGATCAAATGCGCGGCGCCGCTTTGCGAGTGGCGCACCACGAACATGTCGGCGTGCATGGCACACAGGTTATCCACGGTGTCGAGCAGGGTCTCGCCCTTGCTGGATGATGAAGAGCCGATGTTGAGGTTGACCACGTCCGCCGACAGGCGTTTGGCGGCAATCTCGAAAGTGGTGCGGGTGCGCGTGCTGTTCTCGAAAAACAGGTTGAACACCGACTTGCCGTGCAGCAGCGGCACTTTCTTGATTTCGCTGCCCGCCGCCACATTCACGAAGGAGGCGGTGCGATCCAGAATGTCGCGCAGGATGGATACCGGCAAGCCTTCGGTGGAAAGCAGGTGTTGCAGTTCACCGTGTTTGTTGAGTTGCGGATTGTTCATGCCGTAAGCCCCATCGCGGGTTCGTCAAAATAAGCCTGCAAAATATGTTGCGCCGCAACCTGGTCGAGCAGCGGTTTCTGTTTGACGCCGCGTATCCCCGCTTCGGCCAGCTGTGAACTTGCGGCGGCGGAAGTATAACGCTCATCCACCAGAATGGTGGGCAAATCAAAGCGCCCCTTGAGGCGCTGGGCAAAGCGGCGGCACAGCCGTGTCAGCTCATGCGGCGTGCCGTCGTCATTGCCGGGCAGTCCCACCACCAGCGCCGCCGGCTGCCATTCATGGATGAGTGCTCCGATGGCGGCGAAACGCTGTTCATTTTGCTCGCTGCGCAAAGTGGTCAGCGGCTGCGCCGTGCCGGAGATGGAATTGCCGACCGCCACGCCGATGCGTTTAGCGCCAAAATCGAATGCCAGGAAAGTGCCTTTTAATATAGCTGTAGCACCACCGTCAGGCATGCCCGGCTTCCTCCGACAGTGAGGCGTAATCCACGCCCAGCAGCGCCATTGCGGCAGACAGGCGCTCTTCCGCAGGCAGGTCGAACAGGATGTGCTCGGAGGCTGTTACGCTGAGCCAGGCATTTTGCGCCAACTCATGTTCCAGTTGTCCTTGCGCCCATCCGGCATAGCCAAGAGTTACCAGCAGATGGTGCGGTCCCGTTCCCCCACCGACTGCTTCGAGAATATCCTTGGAGGTGGTCAGGGCCAGCCGGTCATTGATGCGCAGTGTAGATTGCCAATCCCCCTGTGTGTTGTGCAAAACGAAGCCGCGCTCGGTCTGCACCGGGCCGCCAAAATGCACCGGCAAACTTTTATACTCGTCCTGATCCAGGGGAACTTTGATCTGGGCGAACAGTTCGCCCAGCGTGAGGTTGATCGGGCGGTTTACGATGATACCCAGCGCGCCTTGCTCGTTGTGCTCGCAAATGTAGGTAAGCGACTTGGCAAACACCGAATCCACCATGGCAGGCATGGCAATGAGGAAGTGGTGGCTCAGGTCAAGTTGCGGCATAGGCGTTATTGTAAACCCATAGGGCGGCCTTCACAATTTATTGATCCCTCCAGCCATATCCAGAAATCCGTTCGCATTGATGCTGTCGAAATGTGCACGAACTCATGCGCTTCGACAGGCTCAGCACGAACGGCCGCAAGGTTTTATTTGTGCCGAACCAATAGCCCGCTTCAAGTGTACGCAAGAGCTTACCCAACACGTCCCGGCAAAACCTGAGACGCCATTATGGTGGGCAAGCGGACGATGAAACGCGTCCCTTCTCCCCGCTTCGAGGACACTTCGATCCGTCCGCCAAGCGCGGTGATTTCACTAAGCACTACATCCAGGCCCACGCCGCGCCCTGATATTTCCGTCACCTTGGTTGCTGTGGTAAGGCCGGGCATGAAAACCAGCCGCATGGCCTGCTCATCGCTCATTTTTTCATCCGCCGGCATGCCAAGCTCCGCTGCCTTCTGTTGCAGGTGCGCTATGTTTATGCCTGCGCCATCATCGCTGAGCTCGAATATCAATTCGTTATTTTCCTGATATAACGACAGGCGTATAACCCCGGTTGGAGGCTTGCCTGCGTGTTCGCGCTGTTGCGGGTCTTCCAGGCCATGGGCAATGGCGTTGCGCAGCATGTGCTCAAGCGGCGCTTTCATTTTGCCCAGCACGCGACGGTCGATTTTCACTTCCGCGCCGCCCAACTCCAGCAGGGCTTTCTTGTTCAGTTCCTTGCAGGTCTGGCGAACGATGCGATATAGCCGCTCACTGAGATTGGCGAACGGCACCATGCGGGGCGACATCAAATTTTGCTGCATTTCGGGATTAACATGGGTTTGTATGGAAAGCGCGGCAGACGCCTCATCATGCCGGGGCGCCGCTACGGCGATTTGGCTCGTATTGCGTAATTGTTCCAGCGCATTGGCGATGCCGGTAAAACAGTTTTCCAGCTCATCCATGAAGGCCGCCTCATGCTGCGCTTGCGACATGGCTTGAACGACACGTTCCTCCATGTGGTGCGTCAGATTGCCCACCCGCAATGCGCCTGCCATGCGCGCACTGCCCTTCAGTGTGTGCAGGCTGCGATGCAGGCTGCGGCCGAGCGTTTTATCCTCCGGCTGCCCGCGCCATGCGCGCATGAGGCGGGCAACTTGCGGGAAAATATCGTCGGCCTCTTCCAGAAACACCGGCAACAGGTGTTCATCCACCTCATCCTGCACCATGTCTTCTTTCATGCCTTCCCTTTATCTTTTCCAGAAATGCGGCGTAAAAAGAATCAATACGGTGAAGATTTCCAGGCGGCCGAGCAGCATAGCCAAGATGCATACCCACGTCTGAAAATCGGTCAATACGCCAAAGTTACTTGCGGGGCCGACCACGCCCAACCCTGGCCCGGCATTATTGATGCAGGCAATCACGGCAGAAAATGAGGAGAGGAAATCCAGTCCGCTGATCACCAGCGCAAAAGTCAGGGTAACCACGCTCATGAAATACAGGAAAACAAATCCCAGCACCGAAAACACGATATTGTTGGGGATCACCTGTCCCCCGATTTTCATCGGATTCACCGCAGAGGGATGCAGCAACTTGAGGAATTCGCGTCCCGCCTGTTTGAACAGGATGATGGTGCGGATCATCTTGATGCCGCCGCCTGTGGAACCGGAACTGGCCGTAATGCAACTCAAGAACAGCATCCACAACGGCGCAAAAACCGGCCATTGGTTGAAGTCCGCACTGGCAAGGCCGCAGTCGGTGGCCAGCGATACGAGGTTGAAACTGGCGTAGCGCAAGGCTGTCCAGAAATCCGGATAGACGCCCTTCCACCACAGGAAAACAGCGATGCCTGCACAGCTTGCCAATACCAGCGCTACTGTGGCAACACCTTCCGTGTCATGCAGATAGAGCTTCAGGCTTTTTTTGCGCCACACCAGGAAATGCGTGGCGAAGTTCATTGCCGCCAGCAACATGAATACGATCAGCACCATCTCGATGGCGGGGGAGTTGAAATAGCCCACACTGGCATCGTGTGTGGAGAACCCGCCCAACCCCATTGCGGCAAAAGCATGGCAGATCGCATCCAGCCAGTTCATTCCGGCCAGCTTCAACGATGCGATGCAGGCCAGGGTGATGCCGAGATACACCAGCCACAGGTTGCGTGCCGTCTCGGTAATGCGCGGCGTCAATGCGGAATCCTTCATCGGGCCGGGCGTTTCCGCCTTGAACAATTGCCGTCCGCCGACGCCGAGCAACGGCAGGATCGCCACAGCCAGCACGATGATGCCCAGGCCGCCGATCCAGTTTAATTCATGTCTCCAGATATTGATGGCAGGTGGCAGATGGTCCAGCCCGGTCAATATGGTCGCGCCGGTGGTCGTCAATCCGGACATGGTTTCAAAATAGGCATCGGTGAATGACAGCCCGTCAATCACCAGAAGCAGAGGCAGGGTTGCCACTGCGGGCATTGCCGTCCACATCGCCACCACCAGCAGGTAGCCGTGGCGTATGGAAAGCTCGCCTTTGTAACGGCGCGTCAACAGCCACATCAGGATGCCGAAAGCGGCAGTCCATAACATCGCCAGCACAAAGTCAATCATCGTGCCGTCGTTATAAACCAGCGAAGCCGCGATGGGCATCAAATAAGTAATGCTGAACACTACCAGCATCAGCCCCAAGGCATGAATAACCGTCAAGGCACGCTGCATTAAAAGAACCCGAGATTAACCTGGAACAGTTTTTCCACCTTGCGCACCATGGCTTTATTGATGACAAACACGATGACATGGTCTTCGGCCTCGATACACACATTGCGGTGCCCCATGATGGCTTCTTCGCCGCGCACGATCGCGCCGATGGTGGCGCCCTTGGGCAGGTCGATTTCATCGATGCGCCGCCCTACCACCTTGGAAGAATTACGGTCGCCGTGAGCCACCAGTTCCAGCGCCTCCGCCGCGCCACGCCGCAGCGAATGCACCACCGCCACATCGCCCTGGCGCACATAGGCAAGCAGAGAGCCGATGGTGACCTGGGCGGGAGACAGCGCGATATCGATCTTGCCGCCCTGCACCAGCCCGACATATGCGCTGCGGTTGATCAGCGCAATGACCTTGCGTGCGCCGCCCTGTTTGGCGAGCAGCGCAGCCATGATGTTATTCTCGTCGTCGTTGGTCAGCGCGCAGAACACATCCACTTCGGCCACATGTTCGGCAGCCAGCAATTTTTCGTCGGTGCCATCGCCATTCAGTACCAGCGTATGCATTAATTCGCCGGCCAGTTTTTTGCAGGCTTTCTTGTCGTACTCGATCAGCTTGACCTGATAGTGCCGCTCCAGCGAAAGCGCCAGGCGATGCCCGATATTGCCGCCGCCCACAATCATTACACGTTTTGCCGGCTTGTCCATGCGGCGCAGCTCTTGCAGCACGGTGCGGATATCCCCGGTGGCGGCGATGAAGAATATCTCATCGCCCGCCTCTACCACCGTGCCGCCTTCCGGAATGATCGGCCCCCCTTGCCGGAAAATCGCGGCAACGCGCGTATCGACTTGCGGTATATGGGTGCGCAAAAAGCTTAGCGGCTTACCCACCAGCGGGCCACCTTCAAACACTTTCACCGCCACCAGCGAAACGCGCCCATCGGCAAATTCCAGCACCTGCAAGGCTTCCGGAAATTCGATCAGCTTGGAAACATAGTTGGTGAGTATCTGCTCGGGGCAGATGGAAAAATCCACACAGAAATTTGCGGGGCTGAAAATATCTGGGTGTTCCAGATAATCGGCGGCGCGGATTCGCGCAATCAGGGTCGGTGTGTTGTACAGGCTGGCGGCCAGCTTGCAGGCCACCATGTTGACTTCGTCGCTTTGCGTAACCGCCAGCAGCATGTCCGCGTCGGCAATGCCTGCCTGCTCCAGTATGGAAGGGTGCGAGGCATTGCCCGCCAGGGTGCGCAGGTCGTAACGGTCTTGCAGCGTGCGCAACTTTTCCGCGTCGGTGTCGACTACTGTGATGTCATTGGCTTCGCTGACCAGGCTTTCCGCTACTGTCAAGCCGACCTGCCCTGCACCAAGAATCAATATCTTCACGCCAACCTTTCATGCCGGACGAACGGCGATTACTGCCGCGAGCGTATCCAGCTTTTCCATTCCTCGAATATCGCCGGGTCGAGAGCCGCGATTACTGAACGTTGCCATACGCCGCCCTGGTCGAAATCGTCGCAATCCAGGCAGCATGCCCGCCCGCCCGCTTCCTGCAGCACCAGCGAGCCGGCGGCATAATCCCATAGCTTCTGGCCGCCGTGCAGATACACGTCATAGCGCCCCGCCGCCGTATAGCACCAGTCCAGGGTGCTGGCGCCGAAGTTGCGTTGCGAACTGTACGGCGGACCGGCGGCGAGTTGCGCCGCCAGCTTGCCATCAAGGCGTTTCAAATCCACGTTGGCAAGCGCGCCGGACAGGGAAGTTGCGGTGGTGCGGCCCACCAGCACCTCTCCATTCAAGAAAGCGCCGCGTCCCAGTTCGGCTGTAAATGCCTCATCCGCCACCGGGTCATACACCACACCGAGCACGCTGCGCCCCTCGCGAATCAGCGCTATGGAGACCGCGAAATACGCCAGGCCGCGCACAAAATTGGAGGTGCCGTCGATGGGGTCGATGCACCACACGCCCTCCTTGCCTTCGACCCAGGACGCAACTTGCTCCGCCTCGCCCATTTCTTCGCCGATTACAGGCACGTTGAGAATGGCTTGCAACTTGCGCGTAAGCGCCACCTGGGCGGCGGTGTCGGCCTCGGTGCACAGGCTGCCATCGCTCTTGTGCTGGTGCGCCACTTTTAAGTAACGCGGCATGATTTCTTCCGCAGCCACGAGTTTTACCGCCGCCACCATTGCCTTCAGCATGGCGCCCATGGTCTTGGCGCGGGGTGTTTTATCTTTTTCCACCTGCCGTATCATGCCTATTGTCTCCACTTGCCGGCTTGCGCTTCATTTTTCCACTTGATGGAGCAGCCCATGCTGGCAAACTGCTCGCGCGGCCCTTGCCCCGTTTGCGCCACCTGCACCATGGCGTTAAACAGGTCGCGCGGCACACCCGCCACCGCTTCCTTGCGCGAGGCATCCAGGCGGCCGCGGTATTGCAATTCCAGATTGGCGTTGAAGCCGAAAAAATCCGGCGTGCATACCGCCCCGTAATCCCTTGCGGCTTGCTGCGTCTCGTCCCACACATAGGGGAAGGGGTAATCATATTGCCGCACTACCAGCTTCATGTTCTCGAACGAATCTTCGGCATACTCGGCAGGGCCATTCGACATGATGGCAATGCTGTTGACGCCGTATTCCATGAGTTCGCGGGTGTCGCGGATAATACGGTCGCGGATGGCTTTCACGTAAGGGCAGTGATTGCAGATGAACATCACCAGCAGGCCATTCCTGCCACGTGCGCTTTCCAGCGTGTGGCGCTTGTCATCCACGCCAGGCAGGTCGAATTGGCGCGCCTTCCAGCCGAAATCACAGACCGGCGGTTGCAGACTGACCATGGTTTTACCCTTCGGAGCTATATATTTTGTTGGGGGCGTTATATTATCACGCTGCTCCCCCGATCCTGAATTAACCATGCCGCTACCGCGCTTTTATTGTCCTCCACCGCTTCCCTCAGGAGCTGCCCTTGAGCTGCCGCCGGAAGCCGCGCGCCATGCCTACCGCGTGTTGCGCCTGCGCGTGAACGACGCGGTGCAGGTGTTCGACGGCGAGGGCAACGCGTTTGACGGCAAGATCGGCGAAATCGGTGGCAAGCGCGTGTTGCTGCACGAGCTGCAAACTTGCATGGCCGAGCCCGGATCTTCGCTGCGCATCACGCTCGCGCAAGCGATGTGCAGCAGCGAAAAAATGGACTGGGTGGTGCAAAAGGCCACCGAACTCGGTGCGGCGGAAGTCCAGCCGGTGCAGACCCAGCGTAGCGTGGCTCGGCTTTCCCCTGAGCGTGCCGGGAAGCGCACCGTACACTGGCGCAACGTTGCCATCGCCGCTTGTGAACAATGCGGGCGAGATGTGCTGCCGCAAATCCGTGCGCCGCTGGAAATAAGCGACTGGCTTGCGCAAACACGCGAGGTTGCGCACGCAAAATTTATCCTGCTACCCGAAGGCTCCGCCACGCTGCATAAACAACCGCAGCCGCAAGGCAGTGTCGCCCTGTTGGTCGGCCCGGAAGGCGGCTTCAGCGAGGATGAGATCAAGATGGCCCATCTCGCCGGGTTCGTTCCTATCCGTCTGGGCAAGCGCGTGCTGCGCACCGAGACGGCGGCGATGGCCGGGATAGCCGCGCTGCAAACCCTGTGGGGAGATTTCAGTTGAGGCCATTTATAAATAAACTGATGCTGTCAGCCATTCTGCTTGCTTCCATGGCAGCGGCTTCAGCTCTGGCGAGCGAAGCGCCGGATGTGATCTACTGGGATTCGGAAGCGGGCAAGGAATTGCGCGCACGCATACCGGCTGACGCGGATTATTGGCAGCTCAGCCTGACATTTGCGGTACAGGACACACAGACTTATTGCTCCGTGGCGAGCGCCATCACCGTGCTCAACGCCATGCCGATAAAAAAGCCGGTTGACCCGGCTTATGCGCCCTACGCCTACTTTACCCAAAGCAATTACTTCACGCCCGAAGTCACCGCAGTGATCAGTCCGCAGACCGTGCTCTCTATGGGCATGACGCGGGATGAGATGGTAAAAACACTGACCCTGCACGGCGTCACGGCGAAATCCATCGCGGGCGACACTCTCGACGACAACAGCCTGCGCACCCTGTTGCAAAAAGCATTGGGTGACGACGGGCAATTTGTGCTGGCCAATTATTTCCGTGCAAATCTGGAGCAGGTCGGGGGCGGGCACTGGTCCGTGTTGGCGGCCTATGACGCACAGACCGACCGCGTGCTGATACTCGACGTGGCCAAGTATAAGTACACCCCGGTATGGGTCGGCATCGGCACCCTCAGGCAGGCGCTTGCCACACTGGACACCGCCAGCAATAAAGCGCGTGGACTGGTTATCGTATCAAAATAAACGTGTGTGTTTCCGGCATGCTGCCTGTGCTGTTATTTCGATGGGTTACGCAAAAGGCGCTCCACCCATCCTGCCTCTTAACGCTATGCGGAATTCAATGGTATCCGCGCCAGCACCCGGTAGTTCGCGCCTTCTTCGTCAGGCGCCGATTGCACCAGCGCAAAATCTCGTACCCGCCACACCGTCTCTCGCATCTCAGGCAGGGGCGCATCGCTCCACTGCGCGTGGCGCAGCAGGGTAATGTGCGGCTTGTATGGGCGCTTGTCGAAATGAAAACGGTGTTTGCCCAGGTGCTGTTCCAATGCATGCACCAATTGCGCCAATTGCGGCGGTACGTTAAGGGGTGCGGCAAACACGATGTGGTTATGTCCCCAGTAGTGCGCCGTATCGAGAACCAGGTCAAACGGCTCTCCATCAACCTCTTGCGCTGCCAGTTGCAGGGCTTCCAGCCGGTGCAGCACCATATCGCCTATGAACACCAGCGTGGCATGCAGAGTGCCGGCGCGTATGCTGCGCCCGCCGCAAAGTTTGCGCAATACCGGCTGCCATGCGGCGAGCGCGGCGCGTTCCGCATCATCCGGCCACAGCGCGAAAAACACACGGGCTGATTTCTCTTTGGGGGGTTTGCTCATCTTTATAGCTTAGCATCTTGCCGCCGCTCCATTTGGGGTCGAGCGAGTGCAAGCGATGCGGTAAAATATGCGTTTTGCCGCTAATCCAGAATCCAGATGACCGCACGTTTACGCGAAATTCCCTACAACTACACTTCGTTCTCCGACCGCGAGATTGCCATCCGCATTCTGGGGCGCGAGGGGTGGGACATCATCAACAGCCTGCGCGGGGAGCGCCGCACCGGGCGTTCCGCTCGCATGCTGTATGAAGTGCTGGGTGATATGTGGGTGATATTGCGCAACCCGTATTTGCAGGATGACTTGCTGGGCAACCGCAAGCGGCGCGGCGCGCTCGTGGGCGCCCTGCGCCATCGCCTGCATGCCATCGAGCAGCGCCGCCAGGATAATGAGGAAGTGAAACGCTTGTTGGAACTGGCGCACCGCGCCGTCAACGAATTCTCCGCCGATTTCGAGCATACCCTGCAATTGCGCCGTCGCGTGTTGCGTGTATTGAGCCGCTTTACACGCCGCGACAATATCCAGTTCGACGGGCTGGCGCGCGTTTCGCACGTGACCGACGCCACCGACTGGCGCGTGGAATATCCGTTTGTGGTGCTTACTCCCGACACCGAGGAAGAAATCGCGCCGCTGGTGCGCGCCTGCATCGAGCTCAAGCTGACCATCATCCCGCGCGGCGGCGGCACCGGCTACACCGGCGGTGCGGTGCCGCTGGATAAAATTTCTGCCGTGATCAATACCGAGAAGCTGGATGCACACTCCGGCGTAGAGCGCCTTGTTCTGCCCGGATTGAGTGAGCCTTATGCCACTATCCATTGCGGCGCGGGCGTGGTGACGCGGCGCGTGATGGAGGCGGCGGAAGCCGCCGGGCTGGTGTTCGCGGTGGATCCGACTTCGGCGGATGCCTCGTGCATCGGCGGCAACGTTTCGATGAATGCGGGCGGCAAGAAGGCGGTGCTGTGGGGCACCGCGCTGGATAACCTGGCATCGTGGCGCATGGTCACGCCGGATGGCTTGTGGATGACGGTGGAACGGCTGGAGCATAATCTCGGCAAGATACACGATGCGGAAGTGGCGCGCTTCCGCATCAGCCGCTTTGCGGCGGATGGCAAGACGCCGCACGGAGAACCGGAAATACTGGAGATACCCGGCGGCAAGTTCCGCAAGGCCGGGCTGGGAAAGGATGTGACGGACAAATTCCTGTCCGGCCTGCCGGGCATCCAGAAAGAAGGCTGCGACGGCATCATCACTTCGGCGCGTTTCATCCTGCACCGCGCGCATCAGCATACGCGCACGGTGTGCCTGGAATTTTTCGGCCAGGTGCGCGAGGCGGTGCCCGCGATTGTTGAAATCACCGCGTTATTCGACAAACGCAATCTATCCGCTCCCCACCCCACACTCGTCGCTTCACCTGTCTTTCTTGCCGGACTGGAGCACATGGATGAGCGTTATCTCAAGGCGGTGGGCTATGCCACCAAGGCCCGGCGCAGCACCCGGCCCAAGATGGTGCTGATCGCCGATGTGGTGGGCGACGACGAGAATGCCGTGGCGCAATCTGCCTCGGAAATCGTGCGCTTGGCCAGCCTGCGCAGCGGCGAGGGTTTTATCGCGGTGTCCGTGGAAGCGCGCAGGAAATTCTGGCTGGACCGGGCGCGCACCGCCGCCATCGCCAAACACACCAACGCGTTCAAGGTAAATGAGGACGTGGTGATTCCGCTGCCGCGCATGGGCGATTATTGCGACGGCATCGAGCGCATCAACATCGAGCTTTCGCTCAAGAATAAATTGAAATTGCTGGAAGCGCTGGATGAATTTTTCAACGGTGAATTGCCGCTGCATTACCAGGATGACGTGCAGCTCGGCTCCACCGAACTGCTCGGCAACCTGCCGCAGCAGGCGCGTGACCTGCTGGCCGATGTGCGCACGCGCTGGCGGTGGCTGTTGGACAATCTGGACAAACCCGGTTCCGAGTCGTCAGTCGTCAGCTCAAGGCTGGAACCATCATCCTCAACTGTTGGCTCTACAGTCTTTCATGTCCTGCAAGACCACACCATCCGCGCTTCATGGAAACTCGAAGTGCGCGAGCAGTTGCACCAGATTTTCAGTGGGCGCACTTACCAGCCCATCCTCGACCAGTGCAACGCCATCCATCAGGGTGTGCTGAAGAGCCGCGTGTTCATCGCGCTGCACATGCACGCGGGCGACGGCAATGTGCATACCAACATCCCGGTGAACTCCGATGACTACGCCATGCTGCAACAAGCCTACGGTGCTGTGGATCGCATCATGCGCCTGGCGAAAGACTTGGGCGGGGTAATTTCCGGCGAGCACGGCATCGGCATCACCAAGCTCGATTTCCTCGAGCCGCAGGAGATTGCCGAATTCGCCGCCTACAAGAATCGCATAGACCCGGAAGGGCGTTTCAACAAGGGCAAGCTGCTCAAAGGCGGCAACCTGCAGCGCGCCTACACGCCCAGCTTCAGCCTGATGGAACTGGAAAGCCTGATCCTGGAAAAAAGCGAGCTGGGCAAAATCTCCGATTCGATCAAGGATTGCCTGCGCTGCGGCAAGTGCAAGCCAGTGTGTTCCACCCATGTGCCGCGCGCCAATTTATTGTACTCACCGCGCAACAAGATACTCGCTGCCTCGCTGCTGATCGAGGCATTCCTGTATGAGGAACAGACACGGCGCGGGATTTCCATCGCACACTTCGACGAATTCAGCGACGTGGCAGATCACTGCACGGTGTGCCACAAATGCCTCAAGCCCTGCCCGGTGGATATCGACTTCGGCGACGTGTCGATTGCCATGCGCAATTTCCTGCGCAAACAGGGCAAGAATAAATTCAATCCCGGCAAGGCGGCAGCGATGTTTTTTCTCAACGCCACCGACCCCGCCACCATCAAACTGGTGCGCACCCTGATGATCGAGTGGGGCTACAAGGCGCAGCGTGCCGGCTATAAACTCGCCAGGAATTTCGGCTTGTTCAACGAACAGGTTGCGCACCCTCCCGCCACGGTAGGGCGTGCACCTTATGTTTCGCCGCTGGTGCGGGCGCAGGTAATCCACTTCGTCAATAAACCCATGCCCGGCAACCTGCCGAAGAAGACTTCGCGTGCGCTTCTCGATATCGAAGACAACACCGTGATTCCCATCATCCGCGACCCGCGCAAGGTGAACGAGGATTCCGACGCGGTGTTCTACTTCCCCGGCTGCGGTTCGGAACGGCTATTCGGGCAGGTGGGGCTGGCCACGCAAGCGATGCTGTACGATGCCGGCGTGATCACAGTGCTGCCGCCGGGCTACGTTTGCTGCGGTTACCCGCAAAATTCCGCCGGACAGGAAGACCGTGGCAGCAAGATCACCATGGACAACCGCGTGTTGTTCCACCGTATGGCCAACACGCTCAATTACCTGGATATCAAGACCGTGGTGGTATCGTGCGGCACCTGCATGGACCAGTTGCTGCATTACCAGTTCGACAAGATATTCCCAGGCTGCCGCTTGCTCGACATTCATGAATATCTCATGGAAAAGGGAGTGAAATTACAAGGTGTGCAGGGAGTCCGCTTCATGTACCACGACCCCTGTCACACGCCGATGAAAACCTACCAGCCGCTGAAAGTGGTGAATGAGCTGCTGGGTGCGCCGGCCACCCTGAATGACCGCTGCTGCGGCGAATCCGGCACGCTGGCGGCAACGCGCCCGGACATCTCGACCCAAGCGCGTTTCCGCAAGGAAGAGGAGATGCGCAAGGGTGCGGATGCATTGCGTAGCGATGGCTACACGGGAGAGGTCAAGATACTGACTTCCTGCCCATCTTGCCTGCAGGGGCTTTCGCGCTACAATGACGACTCAGGAACGACGGCGGATTATGTGGTAATCGAAATGGCCAAACGCCTGCTGGGTGAAGACTGGATGGAAAATTACGTTGCGCAAGCCAATAACGGCGGCATTGAACGAGTGCTGCTTTAAACAATAACATTTACGTCCGCCATGCTGACCCTGCCGCTGGAACCCACCGATGACCGTGCCAACCCCGCATTCAAGGACGCCGCCGGCTGCACGCAATGGCTGGGCCAGTTGCAACTTACCAACCTGCGCATGGCGCACGGAGTGCTACGCACACAATTGGGCGAATTCAACCTTTACCCGATGCCAAACGCGGAACGCATGCACACCCTGGAACTGCTGCGCGAAACCGTATCCCACTTGCAGGCTGATTACGCCAAAAAACTGATCGCCAAGAAACTGCCATTGAATGAAGATGAATTTGCCATCCTTGCTTCTGTCGTTGGCATGTGGCAGGACATGGTTACCGGCTACCAGCGTTGCCTGCAAGGCTATGTGGCCGGGGATAAGCAACTTGCCGCATATGGCGCACTGTTGTGCCAACGCTGCCTGCTGTATAGCGGTTTGCAAATTTTTGAGCACCTGCGCAGCGGTTACGAATTTGACGGCAAATTGTGGTATCAACTGCATGCGCTGTATGCTTTCAGCGAAGAACAGGGTTTGCAACTCGAAGAAGTGGGCGATGGCCTGAGCGGCAACACCAATCCCACCTCATGCCGCGCAGCTTATGCCAAGCTCCTGCTTGCCTGTTATGCCTACCGCGCAGATTTGACGCGCAACCAGGTTCATCTGCTGGATCGCTGGTTGACGCAATGGAGTTCGAGCATCACCGTAGAGCGCACCTACGCCATGAGCAAGGGCGATGCCGCACCGCTGGCGGTTGACTTGGGCAGCTTGCTGGGATTGCAGTCACTGCAGCAAGCTAGCCCGTCAGGCAACTTGTGTTATTTGGCGATGGCGCCGCTAGGCAAGTTGTTGCGCGTGAAAGCGGTTCTCTTGCAACAGGGGCAGTCACCCGAGCAGTTGGAGTTGGGCAAGGGATGCAACAGTGCAGATTGCGCCAAGTTTCTTGATTATCTGCTTAATTGCTGGTGCGAAGGCAGGGGCGGGCGCATGGCCGAGCGCGGCGATGTGCGGCAACAGGCACAGATATGCTGCGGGATGGAAAGCTGCTTTGCCTATATCGCCAACAGGCCGTTCAAACAGCCGGCCAGGGAAGCAAGCGTCGACACCCTCTCACGCAAGCAAATCGCTGCCTTTGGCCGTGTCTTGTCCGATACCGACCGCCCCGATCTGGCGGTGATGGGTTTTGTGCTTGAAAACTGGCAGATCCAGAATGAGAGCATCCTTGGCGCGCGCCTGTTGCGCGAGGAAAGCGCGGGCGTACGCCTCGGCCCAAACCAGCTCGTTGCGGTGCGCCCAACCAATGCCAATGCCTTCATGCTGGGCACGGTTAGCTGGGCCAGCGTCACCCAAACCGGACAGTTGCACATGGGGGTTCGCTACTTGCCCGGCTTGCCGCAAGCCGTCGCCATGCGGGCTACCGGAATCAATCTCAGCGTATCTGACAAGTATGTCGCTGCCCTGCTGCTCCCCGCAGTTTCCGCTCTGAAAACCCCGGCCAGCCTGATTGCGCCGCGCGATTGGTTCAGGCCCGGCCGGGTGGTTGAAATTGTCCAGGTGGACAAGGTCAAGCTGAATGTAAAAATGGAACTCGGGGTAGAAAAGGGTTCGGACTATGAACGTATAAGCTTCTCTCAGGTTTAACCGGTTTCTTCCTGCTGAAATAACCAACGGCACCCGGTTTGGAACACGAGACAGATCTGGAGATGGAGTTTGGCGATTGTTCATTGCGTAACCCTTCAGGCTTTATAGTTGACTGCGGACGCCACATCAAATGAAGTATTTTTCCATAATAGCTTTCGTGTTGTTTTCGTTGGCCTGTTATGGGTGGGGGCGTGTACTCATCAGGCGCACATCCTTTAGTGGCAAGGATGTTTTTCCTTTCCTGGCGGTTGTCGGTATTGCCTGCCTGATTTTCCTGGGCGGGGTGCTGAACCTTGCCCGCTTTGCCTACCCGGTTGTATTGGGCATGCTGCTTTTGTCGGGACTGGTTTTCTTTGTTATCCATTGCTCGGCAAATACAGGAATGCGGCTAGCCGCAGGGTGTTCAGGCAGCCTGATAAACCCGGAAAAAACGGCACCCGCACCCGGGTATGTCTTGCCAGCCGGCATTCTGATTATTGCTGTTTGCTTTTATGCATGGACGTTGCTTCCGGCGGCAGCTTTCAATCACGATGACGATTTCCAAACCTACATACCAAGGGTGTTGCGGATGCTGCAGACCGGCACAATGGCGGGCAATCCGTTCGACGTGTTGGGCATAGACATAGGAGCCTTTGCTTTCCTGCAAGGTTTTGTCCTTCTCGGGTTGCCCATCGAATATCTGCTGGGTCTGGATGCGGTTTTTGGCTTTGCCCTTGCCGGATGGCTATTGCTTGCAATCGGCAGGAAATTTAACCTGCATTGGAGTTACACGGCATTTGCACTGCTTGCATTCATAGTCATCAATCCGCAATCCGTCAATGTTTCCGCGCTTTATACGGGTTCCGCCATAATCCTGGGGATGCTTTTCGCAAGTTGCCGCCTGCTTGACCAGATGGAAGAATCCGGCAGCGATTCAAGCGCAATGATTTCAGCCGGAATATCAGGCCTGCTGCTGGCCGGTTTGATCGCTCTCAAGACTTCGTTCGCCAGTTATGCCTTTACCTATTTCTTTTTTTTCTTCACCGGATTGTTGCTGACATCAAAAAACAAGCGGAAGGTTTTGAAGATATGCGGCCTCATCATGTTATGCGCGTTCGTGGCAATATTGCCCTGGCTGGCGCTGCATGCCGCCAACTACTCGGCGGTCCTGCATTCCCCGGCTGCAGGAGCAGACAGCAAGCTTGCATTGCACAAAGGAAATATACCCGGCCTGTTTGCCACAACCGACCTGATTTATGGCGGCTCGTTCTTGAGTTACGGAACAATTGTGTTGATGTTGTCCGTGGCGGGCTCCTATGCCTTGTACAATACCACTGGCAACAGGGTTGCGCCATTCCAACGCGGCTACCTTCTGGTTGCGGCGGCCTCTTGCGCGGCCGGCATCATCAGCTATTTTTTCACTGGATTCGTTGCCGCCCCGGAATTGGCAGTCCGTTATACCTGTCCCGTATTGATCGCCACATTTCCGTTTGCATTGCTGGCGGCGTCCATGGCAGCCTCCAGCAAGCTGCATCCCGCAAAAATACCCGCCTTGCTTGGCGTGAAGATGGCCCTGGTGCTGTCCATGCCTTTATTGATTGCCATCCTGTTCTGGAATAACTTCATGTCGCGTATTGAGCGGGCTTATCATTGGCACATGACGCTTTCGTACCCTATCAGCAATGCCTCAGTTGAACGCATCCGCTACGCAACCTCCCCTGACACTAGGCAGGTGATTCGCGGAGTACAGAGCCAGACCCTGCCGGCGCAGAAAATTCTTGTATGGATTTCCATGCCGGGGAATCTTGATTTTTCCAGGAATGAAATTTATTCCGTCAGGTCGGTTGGCCTGATAAATCCATGGATAGACATGCCGCTAAAGGGCAATGTTAACGACTTGGTCCAATACCTTAAGGGACTGGGAGTGCGCTACATCATGTGGGAATATAAAGGTGTTTATACCGAGGGAGAAATAAATTCATACAACAGATTCCTGCTTTACCCATACCAGGATTATCGCGAAATTGGGCAGAGGTGTTTGAATTTGAGAAGCATGCTGTCCTCCCTAATGAAAGAAGCCAACTTTCTTTATAATGTGAATGGCTTGGTGTTATTCGATCTTCAACAGTTCAAATAGCCCAACTCTGCTGGCTGAAGAGCATAGGCGCCCTTAAATCGTGTAAGATTCAAGTCGCGGTTCGCATTCTTCAATTTCTTTAAGTCGTTTTATAACCAGTGGATCCCATTCATTGAAGCTGATTATACAAATCCCCTGCTTTAACGAGGCCGAAACCCTGGCCATAGCGCTGGCTGCCCTGCCGCGCCAAGTGACAGGTTTTGATAGCGTCGAATGGTTGATCATCGACGACGGCAGTCAGGACAGCACGGTGGAAGTAGCCAAAGCGAACGGTGCCGACCACATCGTTCGCCACGCCCGCAACCAAGGGCTGGCGCGTGCCTTCATGACCGGGTTGGATACCTGCCTGCGCCTGGGCGCCGACGTCATTGTTAATACTGATGCCGACAATCAATATAACGCTGGCGACATTCCAAGCCTGACGGCGCCCATCGTTGCACATCGGGCAGATATCGTTGTCGGCGCACGGCCAATAGAAGCCATTGAACACTTTTCTGTCGTGAAGAAACTGCTCCAGAAACTAGGCAGCTGGGTGGTGCGCGTTGCCAGCAAAACCGACATCCCTGATGCCCCCAGCGGCTTCCGTGCCATGAGCCGCACTGCGGCGCAGCGGTTAGTGGTTTTCAACGACTACACTTATACACTCGAAACCATCATCCAGGCAGGCCAGAAAAACATGGCCATCACCTCGGTGCTTATCCGGGTAAACAAGGATTTGCGCCCTTCACGTCTGGTGAGGAGCATTCCGTCGTATATCACGCAAAGCATAGTCACCATAGCCAGAATTTTCATCATCTACCGGCCATTCCGTTTTTTCGCCACCATTGGCGCTGTATTGTTTGGTGCAGGATTCCTGATCGGTTTGCGTTTCTTGTTTCACTACTTTAATGGTGAGGGCGGAGGCCATGTCCAATCGCTCATTCTGGCCGGGGCGCTGCTGCTGATGGGGTTCCAGACCTTCCTGGTGGCTTTTCTTGCAGATTTACTGGCCGCCAACCGTAATTTAATTGAAGACATGCGGTTCCGGCTACGCGTTGGCGGGGAAACAGATGAAGGGTTGGATCATCCTGTTGATACAGGCAACGAAAGATCCATACCCTGCCGCAAGGTTTCCTGAGTGCTTAAGGTTTTATTTATAACCCGAAAGTGGCCGCCAGCGGTGGGAGGTATGGAAACCTATTCCGTAGAACTGGCAAAAGAACTGAAAAAAATTGTTGAATTGAATATCCATTTTTTGCCCGGAAAAAAAAATGGCGCACCGCCGGGGATTATTTCAATTTTATTTTTTTTATTTACATCATTACTCCAATGCATAAAGAAAAGGGATGTCGATGTAATACATATGGGCGATATGGCGCTTTGGCCAATTGCAATGTTTGGCAGTATTTTTAATAAGAAAACAAGTTTTGTTATTTCAGCGCACGGGACGGATATTGCTTACCATTTGAGAGCGGGTGTGTTTCCGTTTGTATATCGCTGGTATTTGGCTCTCGGTGCTTTGATAATGAAATCGCGTATCAAGGTAGTGGCCAACTCACATGCCACAGCGGCACATTGCAGGTTTCACGGGTTCGACAATGTTTACGTGGTGCCACTTGGTGTGAGAATGAACCGTGAGACCGGTTATTTTCAGCCATCTCCAGGCAATTATATTTTATTTGTTGGCCGGCTTGCGCGTCGCAAAGGGGCTGGCTGGTTCATTGAAAATGTCTTGCCGCAGTTGCCGGTGGAAATCTCCCTGAAAGTTGCAGGCACGGTTTGGGATGATGGGGAATTCACTGCAGTAAATGGCTCTTCGCGTGTCGAGTATCTGGGTCCGGTCTATGGTGATGAGCTCGCCGGATTAAGGCGTAATGCTATCGCGGTAATAATGCCAAACATCAACTGTGAAGGGCGGGATTTTGAAGGCTTCGGCTTAACCGCAATTGAGGCTGCCGCTGATGGCGCCGTATTAATCGCAAGTGGCATTGATGGCATTGTCGATGCTGTTATCGATGGGGTGAGTGGCTGGCTATTGCCAGCAGGGGATAGTGTTGCATGGAAAAATAAAATAGATGAAATTATGCATTGGGATGTGGATATGAAAACAGGCTTTGTAATGAAAGCTCGTGCGGCTATTGCACAATTCTATTCTTGGGAACGCGTTGCGCGTGATACCTTGGATATCTACAGCAAGAGCATTCCAGGAGCTGCAGGGTAATTTATGTCCCCGGTAAAAAACCTGAGACTGCCTGGCCATCGTTCCGGAAGGATGAAACTATTTACCCCCGCTAACTTATTTGCACTCCCCAGGTTTTTTTCAAAGCAAAAGCCAATATGAAAGAATTGATAAAGAAGATTCCCATTGTTCGCTCTATAGCGCGGGTTATTTACTTTACTGCTGTTGCACCATTTAAATCATTTCCCGGCTCCAGAGATTACTGGAAACAGAGATACAGGTCAGGAGGCACCTCGGGTGCCGGCTCTTATGGCAGGCTTGCTCAATTCAAGGCAGAGATTATTAATGGAATCGTCAGGGAAAAACAGATTACAACCGTTATTGAATATGGCTGCGGAGACGGCAATCAACTCGGTTTTTCGGAATATCCGCTATATATCGGATTTGACGTAAGCCAGGAGGCTATATCACGCTGCCAGCATCAATTCGCCAATGACAAGAAAAAAACTTTCAAGTTGATTGACGCATATACAAACGAAACTGCTCAACTAACCATCTCGCTGGACGTGATTTACCATTTGACTGAGGATGATGTTTTCAATACCTATATGAAGCGGCTCTTCGATTCTTCTACAGAATTAGTGATCATATACTCATCCGATACAGACAAGCAGTCAAGAGTCCAGGCTCCTCACGTAAAACATCGAAAATTTTCGAAATGGGTGGAAGAGAATAGACCTGAGTGGAAATTGATACGGCACATTCCTAACAGATATCCGTATGTTGATAATGAACAAGAGGAAACCTTCGCTGACTTTTACTTATATGCCAAGGCCTGACAAATCGTCGCGCCTTCCGTTAATTGCGGAAGGATTGCAATGCCTTAAAACAAGGTGAAATTAAATATGAAAGATAAAATATTCTGGATTGTTGCACCTGCCGTATTTGCCTATGGCGTATCAGCCATGGCGGCTGGTGAAGGGGCTGATCCAGACTCCCAATGGAGCCGGTCTCACGCAAGCTATTCGAGCAACAAATTCTCTTCCCTCGGCGCAATAAACATATCGAATGTAGCGCAGTTGGCGCCTGCATGGGAGTGGGATGAAGGAGGCGGCGAGCCTTCGGCGAGCGACACCGTCCAGGTTAACCCGATAATTGTGGATGGGTCGGTATTCACCACCACTTTAAGCGGCTTCCTTGTAAGCATCAATGCGCTAGATGGCAAGGAGAACTGGAGAACCAGGTTGCCTCCGCCGGTTGGCCGCAGGGGATTGACGTATGCAGAGGTAAGTTTAAAGGGAAAGGGTGTTTTCAAGGCGGTATTCACGCCTACTGCGCAAGGCATATATGCAATCGATTCAAAATCCGGGGCAATCCTGACGCAGCTCGGGAAGAACGGGGTTTACGGCGATAACTTGAGTCTCGTCGCGCCAGTGATTACCAAAGATTCGGTTTTAACGGCAACAATGTTTTCTACCATAGAGAGTTTTGACCTGGCCACAGGCAAAAAGAAGTGGTCGACCTCCCTGGTTAAGGATAAGGCTTATTCTTACAAGGCTTCGGTATGGTCTGGCATATCTTATGATGCAAAAAGAAACGCGATGTACATAAGTACCGGAGACCCGGGAGGAATGTTGGTCGGGATCGACCGGCCAGGAGATAATTTATATGCAAATAGCCTGGTTGCGATAGATACCGGCTCCGGCAAAATCAAGTGGCATGTTCAGATAGTAAGTCACGACCTGTGGGATCTCGATGTGGTCGGCCCGCCGATTCTTTCAACACTGAAGCCGGGGCGCAAAAAAACTGATGTGGTTATCGCGGTTACCAAATCAGGCGATACTCTGGTTGTAAATAGAGATACGGGGAAATTCATATTCGACAATAGTTATAGGGCCTATCCCCGTTCAGACTTGAAAGGCGAGACTGCTGCCAAACATCAACTGCATGTTGATTGGCCGCAAAGTTTTTCTTCCCTCGTATTCACCCCGGACATGGTTACTGATATCTCGGCGGAAGATCATGACTATGTCATGTTCAAGTTGAGAAATGCCAGGTATGGCCCGTTTCTTCCCCCTTCCTTAGCTTATTCCGTTGCCTTGTTCGGGTTGCATGGCGGCGCAGAGTGGCCTGGAGCCGCCTATGACCCAGGCAAGGAGATTCTGGTTGTCCCGTCAAATAGCGTTCCATGGATATTGAGGCTCGAGTACCATGAGAAGAGCAGGTTTCTCGATCTGGACAAAATAAAAAACAACAGGCTGTACCAGGGAAAATGCGCTGCATGCCATGGCAAGTTTCGTCAGGGTTATCACGGGGACAATCACAGGAATGACGTTTATTATCCGCCCCTGGTAGGCTTGACAGTCCGCAAAGCCGACCCGCTCCCGGGATTGCAGGATTTTCGTGCAAATCACCAGTACGTTGAAAAAGAGACCCAAACGGTTAGTGAAAATGACCTGGCTCCCCTGGCTGAGTATTTCAGGACTCTCGATTCGATGCAAAAAGAGAATTTGAAGGTAGCCGGGTTTTGGCAAATGGTGCTTGATACCAATGGCCTGCCCGGATCAAAACCACCTTATGGGAACCTGACAGCAATAAGCCTGAAGACCGGCAAGATTGCGTGGCAGGTTCCTTTCGGTGAGTATGGTGCGCCGGTTAAAGGAAAGAAAATTAAAGGGCAGCAGAATTTTGGCGGCGCCATCATTACCGGCTCCGGGGTGATATTTGCCACTGGCACCGTTGACAACAAGATACGGGCATTTAATGAAGAGAATGGAGAGGAGCTTTGGTCTTATACGATGCTGGCTGCCGGATCCGCACCCCCGTCAACTTTCATGGTCAATGGGGAACAATACGTGGTGGTCAATTGCACGGGTGGACGATATACAGACTTTTCTGCCAACAAGAAAAAATTGATCGCATTCAAGCTAAAGCAAAAACAATAACCCGGGTATTTCAATGAGGCGGCAAGGTTGCGGAACCTAATGGCAAATAAGCACTTGTTGCGTTTGTTGGGCTGGCTATTCCTATGCCTGGTTATTTATAGCATAGCCGGAATCATATCTGGAATTGACTTCGGATCGATTCTTCTGTTCGATAGAAAATTGGTTCTCCAGGCCTCCCTGTTCAAATTTTTCATGTGGATTATCTCCATGCTCCTTTTGTGTCTCGCTTGGCGATACTGTGTCTATTTGGTCACCGGGAAAAAATACAACCTGCCCATGCTGTCAAGGGTTTATTTGGTTTCTAATATCGGCAAATACTTGCCGGGCAACATTTTCAATTACGCCAGCCGCTCTTATCTCATGCTTTCCGAAGATATCGGGAAAAGGCAAGTGGTTGCGAGCAGCCTGGTGGAAGTGGTGCTGAGCGTGGTCTCGAATTCTCTCATGGTCGCGCTATCATGCGGGCTTCTAATGATCCTTGCGCCAAGCCATTTAAAAGGTTTGCTACCCGAGATTCCTGTTAACAGGTGGGAGCAGGCATTGCTTCTTGTCTTGATCGTGCTTATTGCGGGGGTTGTGCTATGCAGCAGATGGAAGCACAAGATCATGGGCTATTTGCGCAGCATCATTCCACACCAGGATTTGCTGCGCCCCACAATAAGCATATTAGCCATATACGCCATTATTTTCCTTGTTGAAGGAGGCAGTTATTATTTCATAACACTGATTCTCTCTGGCAATGAAGCGTTGTTTGTCGATGGGTTGCTGGCTATTTCCGTATTCGGGCTTGCAGCTTTGGTAGGATTCCTGACACCGGGGCTTCCTGCCGGAATAGGTGTCAGGGAGGGACTGGCGCTCTTATGGTTAAGCGGGAGCTTCCCCGCACCGATAATTTTATTGGCATTGGTGATTTGCAGGGTTTCTGCGCTATTCGCAGATGGGATTCTTTTTTTTGCAGCCCGCTTGGCATCGGAAAGCAAATAATTTTTTGCTGCGCCTGAATATGACGTTATACGCATGACAATATTTTGCAGCCCTGCCCGCCGGTTCCGGTTGCCGGGCAAAGCCCGCCCTGCGCATTGTTTCATGCGCGCCCTGTTGTTCTGCCTGGCAACATTCATATTTGGACATACCGCAAACGCCGAAGGCGTGCTGCACCTCTACAACTGGAACAACTACATCTCGGATGAGACGGTTGCGCGTTTCGAAGCGCAGTGTGCATGCCGGGTGATGCAGGACTATTACTCCGACAACGAAGAGATGCTCGCCAAATTGGCGGCGGGCGCGACCGGCTACGACATCATTGTGCCAACCGGTAATGCAATGGAATCGCTTATCCGGCAAAAGGCGTTGCGTCCGCTCGACAAATTCAGGTTGCCCAACCTGAAGAACATCAACCCCGTTTATCTCAACACGGCATTTGATCCGGGCAACCGCTTTTCTGTACCGTATGCCTACACCATCACGCTGATCGGCTATAACGCCGAGAAAATGCGCGAACTGGCGCTACCCACCGACACATGGGCGGTGATCTTCGAGCCAAAATATCTGGGCAAGGTGAAAGGCCGCGTCACCGTGCTCGATTCGCAACGCGAACTGATGGCGGCGGCATTGAAATACCTCGGCTATTCGGCCAATGACACCGATGAGGCGCACTGGAAGCAGGCGCGCGACCTGATTATCCGCGCCAAGCCCTATTGGGCGGCGTTCAACGCGTCGAGTTACATCAAGGAACTGACTGTAGGCAACATCTGGCTGGTGCACGGCTATTCCAACGATATTTTCCAAGCCAACCTCGACGCGCAAAAAGCCGGCAGGAAATTCAGCCTGGTTTCCAGCATACCGAAAGAGGGTGCAACCCTGTCGCTCGATTCCATGGTGCTGCACAAAGCCGGGCCGCGCCCCGATCTTGCGTTCCGCTTCATCAACTTCATGCTGGACGGCAAGAACTCTGCGGAGCTTACCAACCTGATCGGCTCCGGCAATCCAAATATGGATGCGATGCACTACATCAAAGCGGAAATCGCGCAAAACCCGGCTATCTTTCCCGATGCGCAACATCAGGCAAATCTGGAAATGCTGCGCGATCTTGACCGTAACCAGCGGCGCATGCTGTCGCGCATGTGGACTGAAATCAAACTGCGATAGCCGCTATGCCATAAGCTGGCGCTACGGCACGAACTTCAGTGTTGGCGGCATACCCATGCCACACAAGATTGGCTGTGGCGCCACATCCGGTTTCTGCGCCGTTTGGCAACCGCGGGCGCATTCATTCCTCCCCCACCTGCATGCTTACCCCCAAATCTTTCCACTGCTTTGCCTCTTCCTGCAAGGCGGCATCGGTCAGCGGGTTTTGAGCCAGCCAGCCGGGGGCAAGCGCAAGGTGGAATTTGGCGCCGCTGAAGCGCCCATGCATGGCCGGCAATTCGGTGTCACTGCGGTTGCGGTACATCAGGGCGGACAGGCGTAATGCCATGGTTTGGGCAAGCGCTTCCGGTGTATTCAGCAGGCCGCGCACCTTTTCCAGTTTGCCGCGATGCGCCAGTGTCAACAAACTCAAATGGCCTTGTTCTTTTCTGGAAAAACCGGGCATGTCCGCATTGGCGAGGATATAGGCAGTATGCTTGTGGTAACCGCTGTGCGCGACGCTGATGCCGATCTCGTGCAGGCTGGCAGCCCACCCCAGCAGGCATAGCGCATCCTCATCATGCTGCCCCTCTATGAACTGGCGCGCGAGCCGGTCGGCCAGATGCGCCACGCGCCCGGCCTGGCGCATATCCACATGGTAGCGGCGCATGAATTGCCGGGCGGTTACATCGCGCATGTCATTGTGATGAAAGCGTCCGAGCAAGTCGTACAACACACCTTCGCGCAGCGCGTAAAGCGAGGGTAGCGCCAGCTCTATGCCGAGTTCGCAGAATGCGGCATACATGATGGCGAAGCCGCCTGGCAGCGCCAGGATACGGTCAGGTTTCAGTCCTTGCAGCACAAGGCCTCCCGTGTCACCCGTCTTAAGCAGATGCTCACGCAATTGCTCCATGCCAGCGCGGGTGATGCCGGCTTCGCTGTAGCCGTTTTGCTCGAGGATGTCGCTTAACACGCGCGCGGTGCCCGATGAGGCCAGCACCTCGTCCCAATGCCCGCGCGAAAATCCCGTCACGATGATTTGCAGTTCGTTGCGCGCTGCGAGTTCGGCCTGCCGGAGATTGGCCTTGGTGATTTTGCCATCCGGGAAATAACGCTGGCTGTAGCTGACGCTACCCATATACAGGCTTTCCAGCTTGAGCGGTTCGAGACCCCTGCCGATGATGAATTCGGTGGAGCCGCCGCCGATGTCTATCACCAGCCGTTTGTCGTCCG
The DNA here is from genome assembly GCA_023259015.1 of Nitrosomonadales bacterium. Taxonomy (GTDB): domain Bacteria; phylum Pseudomonadota; class Gammaproteobacteria; order Burkholderiales; family Gallionellaceae; genus CAITJF01. The sequence goes on from JAHFRC010000005.1 coordinate 45,378, forward strand.
ATTGCGGCAGGCCTTGCGCCACGCCGAGGTAGATGAGGCGCGCTTCTTCGAGTCCGGCGATGACTTCGATGGGAAACCCGAGCGCAGCCTCGGCCAGTTGCAAAAATTCGCCGGCGTTCTTCGCCACCCGCAAAGAGTTGGTGCCTACTGCGCGCACTGCTTCGCGTGGCAGGCCGCGCAGACGCTCGCCGAAGCGTTGCAGGCAGGCCAGCGCGCGCTGCTGCGCTTCCCGGTCGAGGCGCTTGTCTGCGGTCAGTCCGGTGGCGAGGCGCACCGGCTCGCGCAGGCTGTCCAGCATATAGAGTTGGTCGTTTTCCACCCGCGCGACTTGCAGGCGGAAACTGTTGGAGCCGAGATCAACTGCCGCGAGGATGGGTTGCTGTTGCACGAAAGAATTATTCCATTACTTCGCGTTCGATTTCCTCCACGGTCACATGGCGCACATCGCGCCCCTTGACCATGTAAACCACATATTCGGACATGTTCTTGGCGTGGTCGCCGATACGCTCGATCGCCTTGGCGACGAACAGGATTTCCAGCGCGGTGGAGATGGTGCGCGGGTCTTCCATCATGAAAGTGATCAGGTAGCGCATGATGGTGCGGAATTCCTCATCCACTTGTTCATCCTGGCGCACTACCTGCGCGGCGCAGGCAAGGTCGAGGCGGGCAAAGGCGTTCAGCGATTTGCGCAGCATGTCCAGCGCCAGTTCGGCGGCATGTTTGATTTCATTGTAACGCGGCAGGATGAGGCGTTCTTTCTGCGACAGCAGCTTGGCCATGCGCGCGATTTTTTCCGCCTCGTCGCCGATGCGCTCGAGATCGGTGATGGTCTTGATCACCGTCATCACCATGCGCAAGTCGCCCGCGGCAGGCTGGCGGCGCGCGATGATCTGGTTGCAGCTCTCGTCGATCTCCACCTCCATCGCGTTGACGCGGTGGTCGTCGCCGATGACGCGGTTCATCAGCGCCACATCGCCGTTGATCAGCGCTTCGAGCGCAAGCTGTATCTGGCTTTCCACCAGGCCGCCCATCTGCAACACGCGGGCGCGCACCGCTTCGAGTTCCGAGTCAAACTGCTTCGAGGTATGTTCTGTAGTGACCATGATGTTTCCTTGAAATGAATGAAGGCAAGCGGGAGATATTACCCGCGTGTCATGACAAATTTATTACGGACAGCAACGGTTTAAAACACAAATAGAATTCAAACATCAATAGGCAGGATATACAAGATAGGTTTTTATCCTGCGTGCCCTGTTTATCCATGTGAGCATGCCTTGCATTCATGCAGTAAGCGTCTGCACCCCGCCAGGCGTTCCAAGCAAAAGCACATCGGCCGGGCGGCGCGCAAACAACCCGTTGGTGACCACCCCCGCGATGTTGTTCAACGTGGTTTCCAGCTCCACCGGATTCAATATGTTCAGGCCATGCACGTCGAGAATAATGTTGCCGTTGTCGGTGGTGAATCCCTCGCGCAACTTGGGCTGGCCGCCCAGCACCACGACCTGGCGCGCCACATAGCTGCGCGCCATGGGAATCACCTCGATGGGCAGCGGAAACTTGCCCAGCACATCCACCAGTTTGCTGGCATCGCATACGCACACGAATTTCCTGCTCGCCGCCGCCACGATTTTTTCGCGCGTCAGCGCGCCGCCGCCGCCCTTGATCATGTGCATGTGGCGCGTGATCTCGTCCGCGCCATCCACATACACCGGCAGCGACCCCGCATCGTTCAGCGAGACCACCTCGATGCCATGCCCCTGCAAACGCTTTGCCGAAGCCTCGGAACTGGCCACCGCACCGCGTATCCTGTGCTTGATCTTGCCCAACTCGTCGATGAAGAAATTGGCCGTGGAGCCGGTGCCCACGCCCACGATGCAATCCGCCGGAACATGGGCGATGGCCGCCTGCGCGACTGCCTTCTTCAATTCATCCTGTGTCATGGTCATGCTGTCAAAAACGGTAATATTGTTTTCGTGTTCGGATTATTGCAGGAATATGGGGGTTAGGGAACTGTGTTGTGGATGGGGTTGCCGGGGATGCACGGCAAATGAAAACCAACTTCGCCGGTGGTAGATCGGCGGCTAGTCACTTTTTCTTGCGTCGCCAAGAAAAAGTAACCCAAAAGAAGGCGACCTCGGTTTGCCGCCGCTACGCGGTACCCTCGATTAGCCGCAAGCAAGCGGGGCTGCGCAACTCGCCCTGGCAAGGCGCACACTACGCGCCTTGCTGCGGAGCTCGATCAGTGCTCGCCTAAACCCTCGCTTCCTTGCGGCTAATCGAGGCGGCGCACAGGGGAAGTGAAAACCAAAAAATCTCTCGCCAATCTCCGATATGTGCCATACATTCACTCCTGCACGTATCATTAGCGCATATACTGATAAACAATGCTGCTATTTTGAATATTTCACAACTTTCAACTGTACTATCCTGTGAGTCGGTTTAATAACCATTAGGTATTCAAAATGATCACCAACTGGACTAATGAACTATCTGAACTAAGCGATGAAATCTATAACCTAATGGAAAGAGTCGCTGCAAATGCTAACTTTGAAGTTACAGCGCAAGATTCACGTTTA
>JAHFRC010000046.1 GCA_023259015.1 Nitrosomonadales bacterium
GTCCATTGGCACCATTTGTTGTGACGATTTGACAGGCACCAAGATAGCATCAGACAGCAGAAAATATGATGAACGGCTGGCGCGGTTCATGAAGTCAAAGAGGTGGCGTGAAGAAGATGGGCATCATCTCATCAAGCAAAAACAGATCGAGATTCAAATAGCCCCAGTGGCTGGTGGATACCGCATTCACATGAACACCACAAAAGGAAAGAAGGTATATCCCACCCTTGATACGGCGAAAACGCGGGTGTTTGATTTCATCGAAAGTGGAGAGGCAGATAGCTTCTTTGCAAGCAAGGCTTATCCCCTCGTTGCAAGCACACGTAGCCGGTTAGGGTGGGTAAGCGGCTTTATGTTTGCCCACGCGGGAATTGACGCACAACAATAACGCGTGGACAACGCTGTGCTTTTGCCCACTCTACAACTACCAACTAACGTCTAACGACTACCAACTTTATTTCCTGCCTATATCCTCAATCGCATCAACCACCATCCCCGTTCCCGCCGCGATCATCAGGATATCCGCCGCTACCTGCACATAACGATGCCCGGCTGGCGGCTGGCCGATCTGTACGACAAGGTCCGGCGGCACATCGTGATAGACCACGTCGCGCGGCAGCGGCCTGCCGACCGCCCATTTCCTTGCCTGTCCGGGTGGCATGCAGCCGTTGCGTTTCTTGGCTAATCCCGGAGGGCAATGGCCGGTGCGGAATTGCTCGCGATAGTATTCATGCGCGACCGTCCGGTGCTGGTCGCTAAAATACTCCCCCCTCCTGGCATCCGTCTCGCGCTGTGATTTCTCGCCATCATGCCGGTGTTTTTTACCATTGTGTCCTTCTTTAGGGTCGCTTTTTTCATCATTACCGCCGCCGGCCCAGGATGGTTTGTCCGCGATTGCCGATCCGGATGCCAGTATTCCGGTGAGCACAAAAGCCAAAACGTATTTCGTTCTAGGGAAAAAGTGTTTCATGGTTTACCTCAGGATAAAAAATTTCCATGGATATCGACAGGAGTCTTTTCCTGGCGCTGGAGCTTGTACAACTATCCTACCATGATCGCATATATACATGGCAACAGAATCCTTCCTTACACTACCGTACAACTACTAACGATTATCAACTGTCTTCCGGTACAACCTGAACCGTTCATTTTTGTCGCTGCTGCGCCCGCCTTCCCATATCTGCTTCCATTCCCTCTGGTTTTCCTCGCGCTTGGACATGCGGTTTTCTTGTGTCAGCAGCAAGCCGCAATCGCCATGCGTTCGGCGTATCGTGATATTGCCTAAGTATTGCAGCAAGGCGCGTTGCGTATCGTCCACACGCTGGCTTGCGATGCAGTCATATTGCGCGGGCAGGGCGTGCTTGAGTGATGCAACCATGCTGCGGTAGCTCTTGCCGCTATCCAGCCAGGGCAGCCATATGGTCATCGCCAGCACCCAGATCAGGGTGACGCCCGCGGCCCAATTGGTCACCGAACGGCGTATGGAGCGTCCCACGCGCCACACCATCACCAGCCACAGCACGGTGGCGATTATTGCGATCCAGAACATCGGCGTATGTACCGTCGGTATGAAGCCGGGCTGGTATTCCTTCAGCCATTGGGTGATTTTGGCGTGGTTGTCCAGCAGCAACCCGGTCCAGCCCCACCACATCAGGATGGCGAGCAGGCCGAAGGTCATGATGCCGAACCAGTCCAGCGCGTTGGCCGCGCCGCGCCGTAGCGTCGAGAGCGACGCCGAGGCAAGCAGGGCAAGCGGCAGCAGCATGGGCAGCGCAAAGATGTCCTTGATGTTGGGCACCAGGCTCAGCGTGACGAGCATGACAGCGAAGCTCACCAGTGGCAACTGGAATTCGAATTGGTGCAGCACCCTGTTGCGCGCCTGCCATGCCGCCCACGCTGCCAGCGGCAAGGCGGGCCAGGCGAACCATGGCAGGATTTTAATGTAGTAAAAAACTTCATCGTAATCGCCGCCGCGCGCGTAGCCGAACCAGCGCCCGATGTTCAGCGTCCAAGCCCATTCCGCAAACAGTTGCGGCGAACGTTGGTACAGCAAAAAAGGCCAGATAACCAGCCATGGCAGGGCGCACACTGCGGCGATGCCGAAGCTGGTGAAAACGGGACGGGTGCGCCAGTTGCGGAACAGCAGCAATGCTGCGCTGATGAGCAGGAACAGCATGGGCGCGATGAAGCCCTTGGACATGAAGCCGATACCCAGCCCCGTGCCGAGCAATACGCCGGCGCGCTGGGGGCGGCGGTGGCTCAGGCTGTAGCCGTATTGCATCATCGCGCAGCCGGTGAGCAGGGCCAGGTCGGTGACAAGCTGGTGCGCGGTGACCAGCATGCCGAGGCAGCCGATCAGGATGATGGCCGCTGCCCAGCCGCGCCCGCTGCCGAACAGTTCGCGTCCGGCAAGGCCGGTGAACAGCAGCGTGAGTGCGGTATAGAAGCCGCTCGCCAGGCGCGCGCCATCATGCAGCGCAAGCGTGGGCGAAAACAGCTTTGCGCATGCCGCCGCGGTCATGTAAAACAGCGGCGGCTTGTCCAGGTAGGGTTCTCCGGCAATGGCGGGAATCAGCCAGTCGCCGCTTTGCAGGATGTGGTAGGCCAAGCCGAAGCTTTGCGCATCTTCAGGCTTCCATGGGTCATGTCCGATCAGCCCGGTGATTACCCATATCGCGCACAGCAATGCAAGAAACAGCGCCTTGGTTTGCGTTATGGGATGCTCGTGCGTGGCGGAGGGATAAGAAAACATGCGGATTGCCTATTCCACGATCTTGACGTACTGGCCGGGCGCAGGTTCGCCCTGCGGATAGTTGCCGTTGATCAGGCGCAGGTAATTTTCTGCCGCTTTGCCGAGTGGCGAATGTTGCGCAAGCCTGGTGTAGGTGTCGCCGGCACGTGCCGTGATAAGCCTGATTACAAGCGGCTTGGCCAGCTCGCGTTCCGTCTCGCCCAGTGCATGAAAGCTGTGGATGGTGTTCAGCATATCGTCACGGTGAGCGGCAAAGGCCGCTTGCGTTTTTACGCTGCACTGGATGATGTAAGTGTTTCCATTGAGATAGATCACCCCTGCCAATGCCGCCGTTTGCGTAACGATGGCAGCGGGCAGTCCATTGATGTCAAGGGCTTCGATACGGCCTTTTGAGTCGAAGCCGAGCATGCGGCGCGCATAGTCGGCGGGTGTGCCGGACGGTTGCTTATCCATTTTCAATTGAATCGCTGCATCTGCCTTCGGGCTAAAGGCAAGCAATTTATCCTTCAGGTTTTGTACCCGCCAGCCCTGGGGAAAGCTTAGCGCCAGGCCAAGCTCGATATGCATGAATTTGTTGTCGCGCACCACACCCTGTTCGCTGTTTTCATTGAAAACCAGGCCGTCGATCTGTTGCAGGAATTTCGTATATTCCACCTTCGGGTTGGCGACGGTTAGGTGGCTGGATTCATTCACCACCTGTTGCAGGCGTGTATCGTTGTCCGGGTGGGTGTCGAACAAACCGTGGTAGCGGCGCGGATTGCGCCCTTCCTGGTTGGCGATTTCGGCATCGAATAATTCCTGGTGCTTCAGGGTGCTTATCACCTCGATCATCGCATGCGGGTCGTATCCGGTGCGCGCCAGGTAATCCGCACCAAGGCGGTCGGCTTCCAGTTCGTGGTCGCGGCCATAGCCGGAAAGCAGCGCTCCAGCCAAGGTTTGCCCGAGATTGGCGGAATTGATTTGCGGCACAAAAATGGACGCGACGGCCATGCCGATGTCGGCTGCCTGTGCGGCGCTGGCTTGGCGCACACCATGGCGCGCCGTTACATGGCCGATTTCGTGACCGAGGACGGCGGCCAGCTCGGCTTCGGAGTTGAGATAGGCGAGAATGCCGCGTGTGATATAAACATAACCTCCCGGTAAGGCGAAGGCATTAACTTCCGGCGAATCCAGCACGGTGAAGTGGTATTGCAGGTTGGGGCGGTGGCTTTGTTGCGCGATCTTCTGTCCTACGCCGTTGACGTAGTCCTGCAACGCCGCCGACTCATACGCCTTGTACTGTTTGTGCACGCCCGCATCTGCATCGCGCCCAAAGCGGATTTCCTGCGCCTCGGACATGATCACAAAATCCTGCCGTCCGCTCACCGGGTTTTGTGCGCAACCGGTTAGCGCCAGCATGGCAAGGCAGGCAAGCAGGATTTTCACCGGGTTTTTCACGTTGCTGATTAACCTTTATGAATATGCAGACGCCATTCTAAGCCATACATAGCAACATAAATCTACTGTGCGACTCTGATGCGGGGCCGGGCGGTGCTGGTCGCGGCATACCATGCTATGCATATGAGCCTGCACTGCAACTTCGTTGTCGCGCTCCGGCTTCTCACGCGCCAGAGCTGCTCGCTACGATTTCTGTCGCTATGTACAGAAACAAAAAAGGCAGCGCATGCTGCCTTTCAGTTATTGCATGTTGCAAGCGCCATTACGCGTTACGCGGCTGCTTTTGCACCGGGCTTGCCGTATTTCTGGCGGAATTTCTCGACGCGGCCAGCGGTGTCCACGATTTTCTGTGTGCCGGTATAGAACGGATGACATTCCGAACAAACTTCCACATGCAGCGGTTTACCCAGTGTGGACTTGGTCTTGAATGTGTTACCGCAACTGCAAGTCACGGCAATTTCTTCATATTTCGGATGGATGTCGGCTTTCATTTTGTCTTCCTTGCTAAAAATTAAACGCGGCGAATGCATGCGCATTGATCAAGGGCGCGGATTATCCATGAAAAGCAGGGGCTGTGCAACTTGAAGTTTTCCTGCAAATTGCCATCAGCAGCAGCGCTTGATACCGCTCCATTTCTGCTGCTGGTTGCGCTGGAAAAATTCCTCGCGCGACAGCGGCGCGGCATTGGCGTGGCAGGCGGCGTGATGCGCCAGATAGCGTTCGTAAGCATCGTCGCCGGAAAGCTGGCGGACAAGCTGCCAGTAACGGCACAGCAAGTTATTCAATCGCGTTGCCACGCTTCCTCCAGCTTGGTGACCTGATGCGGGGCTTCGGACAGCGGCGGCACGGGTTTGTTGTTGAGGTGGCGCACGCAGATGCGCAGCATGTCGAGCACGATGATCCACAGCATCGCGGCGAAGAACAGCGCCAGTGCAGCATCGAGCCGCAGGTTGAAGATCAGTGTCGGCGCGATGGCGGCCTTTTCCGGCGACAGGGCGCCGCTGGCGAGCTTGTCAGCCATGCTGTGGGCGGCGGAGAGGAAACCGATGCGGATGTCGTCGCTGGCGAGTTTCTCCCACACCGCGCGGCTGGTGATGGTGACCAGCCAAACAAGCGGTAGCCCGGTGACCCAGGCGTGTTTCAGTTTGCCGGATTTGACCAGGATGCCGGTGGCGACGCACAGCGCAATTGCGGCGAGGATTTGGTTGGAGATGCCGAACAGCGGCCATAATATATTTATGCCGCCGTTGGGGTCGATCACGCCGATGTAGAGAAAATAACCCCAGGCCGTGACGACCATGCCGCTGGTGAGCAGCACCGAGGGGTACCACGAGGTCTGTCCCATCTTCGGCCAGATATTGCCCAGCATATCCTGCAACATGAAGCGACCGACGCGCGTGCCGGCGTCCAGCGTGGTGAGGATGAAGATGGCCTCGAACATGATGGCGAAGTGGTACCACATGGACAGCATGCCCTGGCCGAACGCGCTGCCGAAGATACTGGCCATGCCCACCGCCAGTGACGGCGCGCCGCCGGTGCGCGCGAACAGAGTGGCCTCGCCCATCTGCTGCGCGAGCAGCGCCATCTGTTCCACTGTAACCGGGAAGCCCCACGAGGAAATTTTTGCAACTGCATCCGCCGCTTCCTTGCCGACCACACCCGCGGGCGAATTGATGGCGAAGAACACGCCGGGGTCGAGCACGGTGGCGGCAACCATCGCCATGATGGCGACGAAGGATTCCAGCGCCATGCCGCCGTAGCCGATCATGCGGATGTCGCGTTCGTTGCTGAGCAGTTTGGGTGTGGTGCCGGAAGCGATCAGCGAGTGGAAGCCGGAAATCGCGCCGCAGGCGATGGTGATGAACACGAAGGGAAATAATTTGCCGCCAAATATTGGCCCGCTGCCGTCGATGAACTGGGTCAGCGCGGGCATCTTCACATGGGGTTGCATCCACACGATGGCGAGTGCGAGCAGAATCACCGTGCCGAGTTTCATGTAGGTGGAGAGATAATCGCGCGGGGCGAGCAGCAGCCACACTGGCAGGATGGCGGCGGCGAAACCATAGCCGATCACCGCCCAGGCCAGCGGCAGGCCGGGATGATCGAACAGCTCGCGCAGGCCCGGCTGGTGGTCGATCCAGCCGCCGCCCGCGACGGACAGCAGCAATAGCACGACGCCGAGCAGCGAGCCTTCCAGTATGCGACCGGGGCGGATGTTGCGCATGTACAGGCCGACCAGCATCGCGATGGGGATGGTCGCGGCGACCGTCGAAGTCGCCCACGGGCTGTGCTTCATCGCGTTGACCACCACGAGGCCCAGCACCGCGATCAGGATAATCATGATGAGCAGCGTGGCGACGAGTGCCGCGATACCGCCGATGGCGCCGAGTTCGTCGCGCGCCATCTGGCCCAGACTCTTGCCATCGCGCCGCATGGAAAAGAACAGCGTGACCATGTCCTGCACGCAGCCGCCGAGTACTGCGCCAATCAATATCCACAGCGTGCCGGGCAGATAACCGAACTGTGCGGCCAGTGTCGGCCCGACCAGTGGCCCCGGCCCGGCGATGGCGGCGAAGTGGTGACCAAACACGATCCAGCGGTTGGTGGGCATGTAGTCGTGCCCGTTGTTGAGCCGCTCGGCGGGCGTGGCGCGCGTCGGGTCGATGATTAAAACCCTGGCCGCGATCCATGCCGCATAGAAGCGGTAGGCGAGGGCATATACACATAATGCAGCCGTAACGAACCACAGCGCGTTGAGGGATTCGCCGCGATTGAGCGCGATGCCGCCCAGCGCGGATGCACCGAGCAGCGCGATGGCCATCCATAAAACCGCAGGGAAAATTTTGTTGTTCGTCATCGGCAGGGTGTTGGCGGAAAATTTTATGCGACAATGTTACCTAGAATTTGATTAGCGCGGTATCCATCCGTAAAATCGCCATCTTTTTTGGGATACGTTGTGTCATTTGAAGCCATAAAACAATTGCTCGCCCCGGACATGTCCGCCGTGGACAAGTTGATCCACGCCCGCTTGCATTCCGAGGTGGCGCTGATCAATCAGGTGAGCACATACATCACCAACAGCGGCGGCAAGCGCTTGCGCCCGGCGCTGGTGGTGCTGTCTGCCAAGGCGTTCGGCTACACGGGAGAGTATCACCACAATCTGGCCGCAGTGGTTGAATTCATCCACACCGCTACCCTGCTGCACGACGATGTAGTGGATGAATCAGAGCTGCGCCGTGGCCGTGCCACCGCCAGCGCGCTGTTTGGCAATGCGACCAGCGTGCTGGTCGGGGATTTCCTGTATTCGCGCGCCTTTCAGATGATGGTGGAAGTGAATGACATGCGCGTCATGCAGACTTTGGCGGATGCCACCAACACCATCGCCGAGGGCGAAGTGCTGCAATTGTTGAGTTGCCATGACGCGGATGTGGATACGTCCAGTTATTTGCACGTGATCCACTGCAAAACTGCCAAGTTGTTTGAAGCCGCGATGCGCCTGGGTGCAATTCTGGGGCGTGCAGACGAAGCCAGCGAACAGGCCGTGGCAAAATACGGCATGCATCTGGGCACGGCATTCCAATTGGTGGATGACGTGCTGGATTATTCCGGTGACGAGCAGGAGATCGGCAAGAACCTGGGCGATGACCTGTCCGAGGGCAAGCCGACGCTGCCGCTGATTTATGCCATGCAGCACGGCGATGCAAGTCAGGTTGCAGTGGTACGTCAGGCTATCGAACAGGGTGACATTGCACGTTTTACCGATGTGCTGCGGGTGATCAAACAGACCGGCGCGCTGGAATACACCCGGCAGCAGGCGCAACACGAAGCAGACATTGCGTGTGCGGCGCTGGCTGTCTTGCCTGATACGAATTACAAACAAACCCTGTTACAATTGGCGAACTTTGCCGCTACGCGGCAATTTTAGTTCGGGGTGTAGCTCAGCCTGGTAGAGTACTGCGTTCGGGACGCAGGAGTCGGAGGTTCGAATCCTCTCACCCCGACCAAGCTAATCAAGAAGTTGCTAAACTCACTGTCCCATCTCCCGCCTTGGTGTCACTGGAATGCAACCAATCCAGCCCGCTTACAGGCTGTCTGAAAGCCATTCTGCATATACAACAAGAGTGGCATCAGCGTCCCAAAGCTGCTTCACGATGTCTGGCAACACCGAATACTTCGCTCCAGCGAATCTGCAACTGGTGTGTTGACGGAATTTCCGGCGGTTAACCATGCAACCCCTTCTTGCGTGCAGTGTGCGCAAGGAGCTGACAAGCGCGGCACCGGCTGTTTCAGAAGTTGACATTTTTACGTTGATCGTCGGATCAAAATGGGGCTGCCGTGTATTACGTGCATTAAGTTTCAGTTAATCATTTCTTAAGTCCCGGTTAATTTTCGTTGGCGACACTGTACTCACTGGGAATCGCCCATATTGAAAATAATATTTGATTTACTAAACATTAAGGAGATACATCATGAAAACACGTATTTTGGTAAGTATCATCACCGGTGTTCTGGCCTCTTCCGCAGCACAGGCTGCGGCGACTGTCGTCGAAGACATCAATGCCAGCTACTTGAACCCGAGCTTTACCCGCAATGCGGATATAAGCAGCTACACGGCATTCATGCAAATGCAACAAAATGTAACTGGTTCAACTTCCGCAGCACAGGCTGGGGCGACTGTCGTCGAAGACATCAATGCCAGCTACTTGAACCCGAGCTTTACCCGCAATGCGGATGTAAGCAGCTATACGGCATCGGCACAACAAGGCAAATGGAAGGTGCTGGCTGCCTCAACTGTTGGCACATCATATAGCCTTGACCCGTCAGGCGTTGTTAGTTTCAACTAAATAATCTACTGTCCAACCTGCATGAGGTGTAGTGCAGGTTGGGCGTTGCGAAATTATTGCCGTGTGTGTTCCATGCGGATAGCCATGTGCAAGAAAAGCCTTTGCTGGATAAGTTTTTCCCTTCCTACTTATGCAAGCCCTAGTCCCCCGATATTTTTTGCTGGACTTTTTTGGGAGGGCTATTTGTTGGTATTGAAAATCATGGGCATGCATGAAAAATGAAATACCAAATAGGTTACATGCCAACCGAATAAACTTCTTAGTCATTTTTGGGAACACGTCACCATTAAAGACTGCTTGCCTTGTCGTTAACGTCAGCATCCTATGGGGTCTTACTGACTTGCAAGCATGGAGGACTTTATTCTTTGCCATGCTTGCAGCACGTCCACGGTTCTTTTCAATGTCACCCTCGCCGCACACACCATGAAAAGCAAGCTCTGGAAACTCTGATGGCTCAGGCCAAGTTTCACACTTAATGAACTACGGTTCCGAATTGGCCGCCATCGTTAAAATTATTCACCACAATGCGATGTCAACTTTGATGTCCGTTTCTATGTAAAACTTCTCCTTGGTTATCGAGAAATATGTCGACACTTTGGTTTAGTTGATGTCCTCATAATGTCATTTCATTCTGAAATAATTGAGGTGATCTTGTGAGCACTTCTGACATGAATGCGTAAAGTATGTGTTACTAACCCGTTAATTTATAACCATATTGAAATGTACTGGCAGTTTCGGGATGCAGGAATCGGAAGTTCGAATTCTTCTCCCGGTCATGCAAGTAAAGAGATTGTCAATCCCATGGTTATATTTTGAATTTTTGGAAAAACTCATTGTAAATGCCAAATCATATGATCGCCTGTCAACGTCCAAGCCGGAATGAGCGTTATTGGCTTAACGTCAGGAACTTTGCACTTGCAATCCAGGCGGATTTGTTTAGAATGCCCGGCGGGCGATTATCCCCCAACTTTTTAATTGGTAGTACCTAAACGGAGAAAACATGAAATCTATTATCGTAAGCATGGTTGCAGCAGCAGGTCTGGTGGTGGCAGGTGCCGCGTTGGCGGTGGATATGCCGGCAGAAGGCAAAGCCAAGTGTGGCGCATGCCACGCCATTGACAAGAAAGTGGTTGGCCCCGCATTTAATGATGTTGCCGCAAAATACAAGGGTGACAAGGATGCGGCCAGCAAATTGGCTGCCAATATCACCAAGGGTGGCTCGTTTGGCTGGAAATTGGGATCCATGCCGGCAAAAGGCATGGGGGCGACTGACGCTGAAGTCAATTCCATGGCAGCGTTTATCGCGGGTTTGGCAAAGTAAACCGGAAGCAACTTTTCTTAACAAGGCCGGCGCAAGCCGGCTTTGTTTTTGGTTTCAGAAAATTTCATGGATGCCATGCCGGAAAATACCGTGTACTCTTTGCATTTAATGAGGCTCGCCAATTAAAACCGTTTAAAGACGACACTTGGGGGCGCCATGCAAAATTTTGCACTCAGGGAATTTGAGGAAACGAGTTTGATCTTCAAGGAGGGCTTACTTGGAGATGCCGCGTATATCTTGAAAGAGGGGCGGGTAAGGATATCCACCAGGGCTAACGGTGAAAAGATTGTACTGGCCGAATTAACCCCTCTTACCATCTTCGGCGAAATGGCCCTGTTAACCGGGAATCAAGTGCGGACAGCCACAGCGGAAGCGATAAGCCGCGTGAAAGTAATCGAGATAGACAGGGCCAAGTTCGACGGATTAATGGCACAGTCGCCAAGCATTATCGTCACTATTCTGCATGCCATTACGAAACGCCTTGTCGATATCACTTCGCGTCTTTACAAACCCCATTGAGCAGTTCGATGGCCAATAAAAATTGGATCAATCTATTTCCTGGTACCAATAAGTCCGAGTGCGGCTGGTCGGGACGTTGATGGTTGGTTTGCCGCCGCCAAGAGCGGACTGGCAATCAGCGGTGGTGCAGGTTGAATCTCCGCCGCCGCCAATGATGAACGGGACGAGCTTTGTTGCACCACCCACGCTGATGCTTACCAGGCCGGCCACCGGGGAAGGCGGTAATCCCCCTCCGGAGAAGGTCGTGGATGTATGTGTTGCGTCCAGCGGCGATAGTTTGTAACTCCTCGCCACTCCCAGGTTGGTGCTGCACGTTTCCGGGTCGGCAGCGGTTGGTTGATTGGTGCCAAAGTAGGTAATACCCGCTACTGTAAGCGGTGCGTTGACCGCCTTTTCCCCATTGTTTGCCAGCCTGACGTAATAACCCATATTGGGAACCGTGCTGTCGTCACTGGGAAAATTGATGGAATAATTATTGTTGCGCAACGCAGTGCCCGTTCCCGACCCCGGTCCGGTGGCGGTAAATACACTGCCAACCGTATTGGATGCCGCACCAATCAACGTAAAATCTGTTGAGCCTGTCGTTAGAATCGTGTAACTGACGCCGGTAATGAATGCGCCTGCTGTAATCGGTGCGCCAGTCGTTGCAGTGCCTGTTCCCGACCCCGGTCCGGTGGCGGTAAATACACTGCCAACCGTATTGGATGCCGCGCCAATCAACGTAAAATTTGTTGTGCCCAGCGTCAGGATACTGTAACTGACGCCGACGGTGAATGATCCTGCTGTAAAAATCGTAGACGTCGTTTCATCGACAAGTTTGTTGCGGGTAATGGCTGTCGAGCCGCTGCCGTCGTTGCCGGTATGGGTATCCCGCAGCATAAAAAGCCGGTTACGTATGGTAAAAGAAGCATCCGTGGATAGAGGATGTTCACGATCGCCCTGCCCGACCATTACCGCATCGTAGCTGGCGGTTGGCACCACATCCGCCGGGTAGAAAAACTTGCGCGGAGTGGTGCCCGCTGAACATGGCCCGGTGGCGCAACCCAGGGCCGCCAGCTTGTTCACTTGCCAGTAATCAGGCGTATTGTGGGCTGCCGTGGGTTGCAAGTCCACGCGCCATACGTTGCCGCCCACATCAACGGCATACAGGCGGTCTATTTTTCCATTGCCGTCACGGTCTACCAGGGTGATATCGGCGGGTATGCTGTAATTCATTCCCGACACCGCCCTGTGGCATGGAGGGGTAACGCCGACGCTGCAAGCGGTGGCGCCGCCAGGGCTTGCGCTCCATATCAGAGAGCCGGTGAGCGCATCCACGATGAATATCCCGCGCCCCATTGTGTCGGTTGCCGGCGGCTCGCTGTCTTCAGCCGTATCGTAACCGGCCCCGAAAATCAGCACCGGATTGGCATACCCGTCAACCAACGCCACCTTGGGGGCAGACCAAGTCTGGCCCAGTTCGGCGAAATCCGCGACGGCGGTGTAGCCGCTCGTGGTGGTGAGTCCGGTTGAATCTATTTTCCACAGGAATTGCGGGTTGATGGGTGTGGATACGTCCAGCGCATAGATGAGCCTGCCCCCGCGGCGCATGGCCATGTAGATATAGGCGGTATTGGTGGTGCCATCGGCATTCAGCAATTGGTAAATGCCGGTCGAGCCGTCTACGAAATAATCCTTCTTCAGCGGAGTCGGCAGGATACCAGACGGCGTTGTCGATAACTTCAGCATCGGGCTATTGGTGCGCTGGCGGTCAAACTTGCTGAAAAACTCGGTTGGGATAAATCCCCACAGTTCGCTGCCGGGGGCAGGAAGAGTGCTGCCGGCGGGGTTGGTCTGATTGCCGTTGACGGCGCGGAACACGCCATCATTGGCACCATAGAAAACGACCACCCCGGTTGTGCCGCTATAGTTGATGACTACCGGCCGCGAATGCAGCACGTCGCCATGCACCGAGGGGCGCACCGTTACCGCCGGGTTGGGGCAATTAGCCGTTCCTGCGGCTACACCCGGCGGACAAAGGCTTGCCTCATCGCCGAAATTATCCGCACCGCGCACCCAGTTGATCAGGGGATCGCGGGCGGGCGGGGTGGATCCCTGATAGGCCGTTATGTGTGCACCGGTGGCCGGCGTGGCGGGGGAAAGCGTCACCGGTCCGAAAGTAAATGCAGTGCTGCACGCGACCGGGCAAGTAATTTGCCAGCCAGCGGCGGGGCTGAGGTAGGCGCTCTCGGCGCCTACTGCAGTTCCCGATACGCTAATATCGATGAAGTCTCCCGAGTTAAAGGAGTTGGCCACTCCGCTTATGATAGCCGTGGTTCCCATGGATGTCCGCGAGATGGCTCCTGCCGGAATGGTCACCGGGGAACCTGCCAAGGCGGCGGTTGGGCTGCTGGTTGTCAACGTAGTAGAGGTGCCCGTGCTGGTGGCAATCGGGAAGGTGAACGAGGTGCAGGTGCCTGAGCAGGTGATGGTCACGGATCTGTTTCCCGAGCTCGGTGCATATTCGGTTTCGTTGGTGCCGCTACCCGAAACACGTGCCAGCAAAATCGTCTGACCATTGGAAAACGCGCCGGCCGTGATGCCGGTGGCAGTCGCCGTGGTGGCTGTAGCGCTGGCGCGGGAAATGTTGCCGGCTGCAATAGAGATCACG
Source organism: Nitrosomonadales bacterium (assembly GCA_023259015.1). Taxonomy (GTDB): domain Bacteria; phylum Pseudomonadota; class Gammaproteobacteria; order Burkholderiales; family Gallionellaceae; genus CAITJF01. The sequence goes on from JAHFRC010000046.1 coordinate 13,524, forward strand.
GGTTGATTCAAAATGGCCGATCCGCCCGTGCCTGTTCCCGGGTTGCCGCTGGCCGCAATTTGAAAAGTATTGGTTGTAGCGCTGGCAACCGTCCATGTGGCATTGTATGTAGCGACGCTGTTGCCTGAAATCGTCACGGATTGTCCGTTGGTATAACCATGGCCGGTTGCTGTTACGACAAAATTTCCGCTGACCTTGCCAATGTTGGTGATCGCTTTCGCGGCCGGCGCGGGCAACTGCGCCGAATAAGCATTTACCGAAGGAGAGCCCGGCGTGACGGGCACATCATAAGTAAATGTGTTGGTTGTCACATTTCCGATGGTGAATGAGCCGCTGTAGGGATTGGGGCTCAATAATGGATTGGTTATCACCCCCATGATATTAATCAAGTCGCCGTTGCTATAGCCATGGCTCGGCAGGGTGACGGTGACCCGGTTGCAGTTGATATTGGGAATGGTGCCTGAAGCGCATCCGTTGGTATTGGCTGTGGTGCTGGTGGAAAGCGCCACCGAGGAGATGGGCTGCGGATTCAAGCCATGCTTAGCGGCCGTGTAGATTCCCGCGTTCGGGGAGTCCGGATGATCCCCCAGGCCGGTGATAGTGAATGTGGTGGGGCTATTGACGGTGATGTTCTGCGTCACGTTGTAATCTGTCGGCGTTGCCCCATTGATGGTGACGGAATTTCCCGTGGTGTAGCCATGCGTGCCGGATGTGGTCACCAGCGCGTGAGTAGGGTCGCCATCGGCGCCGCGGACGATGCTGGTTACGGGCAAGTATGATGCGCCGCCAAATTGCGTCGCAACGATATTCGCATTGGTCGTCGCGAAAGCATTGGTGGCATCGGACAGCGCGGCATTGCAGCCTGAACCGCCAGGGCACCAGGTATACAGCTTGCGTGGGTTGCTGGCGGTGCCGGCGGCAGCCGTGTAATCGTCTGTCAGGTTAGCCAGGCGCATGATCTGTGCTGCACCGCCCTTTTCCACCAG
>JAHFRC010000047.1 GCA_023259015.1 Nitrosomonadales bacterium
CGCAACAGATTGATTTCGCGCACCAGCAAATCATTGCCGTGGCGTTGCAGCAGGTTCACCGTAAAGAACCAGGTGCCGCCCGGTATGAATGCGCGCCGGTAATTGGGCATGTTCGTGTCCCGTCTTTTAATTCTTGCGTCCGATTACGCTATGCTAATCGGACCTACGATTGCTGCTATTCATTTCCCCCGCATGAACATCGCATCGAGTTCAGCGAGTAAAATCTGGAACCACGTTGGGCGCCCGTGGTTGCACTGGCTGGAGCGCTCGGTCTGCTCCATTTCGCGCAGGATGCTGTTCATCTCGGGCAGCGTCAGGTTCTGGTTGGCGCGCACGGCGGCATGGCAGGCCAGTGTGGCGAGCAGTGAATTGCGGCGTTCGGTCAGCGCGCGTGTCGCACCGTACTCGCGCAGTTCGTGCAGCACGTCGCGCGCGGCGGCTTCGGCGTGGGATTGTTTCAGCATTGCGGGCATGGCCCGCACGGCCAGTGTGGTGGGGGAGAGCGGGGCGATGTCGAAGCCGAGTTGTGTCAGCACGCTCTGCTCTTCTTCCGCCGTGGCGACATCCAGTGCACTGGCGGTGAAATTCACCGGAATGATTAATTGTTGTATGGGAATCTGCTGCTGGTCGAGCGCGGCCTTGAGTTTCTCGTACACGATGCGCTCGTGCGCGGCATGCATGTCCACTACGACTAAGCCCTGTTCGTTTTGCGCGAGGATGTAGATGCCGGAGAGTTGCGCGAGTGCGAAGCCGAGAGGGTGTTCATTTTGTGAAACAAGAGACGGGGAGGCAACCCCCCTCAGTCCCCCCTTGTCATGGGGGATGACGTCGCCTTCGCGCCTCCCCTGATAAGGGGAGGCTGGGAGGGGTTGGGGAGGCTGGGAGAGGTTAGCCTCTGTCTGGACTTCCCACAGACGATAGGCAGCCTGCTGTTGTGCGGCACCCAGCGGCATGCTTTGCTGCTGGAAGCGGGGCGTGTGGGCGTTCCCAATAAAGCTTCTTTCCGCAGCATGTGGAGTTGCCGGAACTGCGGCATTACTTTCTGCCACCGGCGCACCCAGTGCCTGCTGCAACGCATGAAAGACAAATTGATGAATCTTCTGGCTCTCGCGGAAACGCACCTCGATCTTGGCCGGATGCACGTTCACGTCCACTTGCTCCGGCGGCATGTCGAGGAACAGCACGAAGGCCGGGTGGCGCTGGTGGTGCAGGATGTCCTGGTACGCCTGGCGCAGGGCGTGCGCCAGCACCTTGTCGCGCACGAAGCGGCCATTGACGAAAAAATATTGTGCATCGCGCGAGGCGCGCGAGTAGGTGGGTAATGATGCCATGCCGTGCAGGTGCAAGCCTGCCGCATCGCGTTCCACAACGACTGCGCCTTGCGCGAATTCGTCGCCGAGCAGGGCGGTCACCCTCTCCCCCAGCCCCCCTGACAATTCCACACGCGACTCGTCGCGTAGTGGATTGCGTACTTTTAGTGCTCCCGCAAGAGGGAGAGGGGAGCGAGGAGAGGCGGGGAGTTGCCACACCACGCGGTTGTTGTGTTGCAGGCTGAACGCGATATCCGGACGCGATAGCGCGATGCGCTTGAAGGCTTCTTCGCAATAGGCAAATTCGGTGCCCTCAGACTTGAGGAATTTGCGCCGTGCCGGGGTGTTGAAATACAGCTCGCGCATTTCCACGCTGGTGCCATGCGCGTGGGCGGCGGGGGAGGCAGTGCTCTGCATACCGTCGATTGTTTGAATCTGCCATGCATGGGCAGCGCTTGCGTTGCGGCTGGTGAGCGTGACTTGCGCCACCGAGGCCATGCTCGCCAGCGCCTCGCCGCGAAAGCCCATGCTGGCGACGCGCTGCAAATCGTCGAGCGAGGCGATCTTGCTGGTGGCGTGGCGCATCAGCGCGAAGGGCAATTCGTCCGGCGCAATGCCGCCGCCGTTGTCGCGCACGCGCAGCAGTTTCACGCCGCCGCCTTCCAGTTGCACGGCAATCTCGGTCGCGCCCGCATCCAGGCTGTTTTCCATCAGTTCCTTGAGCGCGGAAGCGGGACGCTCGATGACCTCGCCGGCGGCGATCTGGTTGATGAGCAGGTCGGGTAATAACTGGATGGCGGGCATGTGTGCGTGAGGAATTTATTGCACGCCATTATAACGGAGGCAGGGTGCGACAATATGCCGCATGTGACAATATGCCGCATTCCGGTTTCCAGCCGCCGCTCCTAGAATTGCACCGCCTGTTAAAAGCAAATCTATAAACATAAGCAGTTGAGGGGAGGAAATGGGAATGGGTATTAAAGAATACAGAGGCTGTTTTGCTTTGGGTTTGTTGTCTATTGTGTTGAACCAGGCAGTGTATGCGGCGGAAGACACGCAGGTGCTCGACACCGTTGTCATTTCAGCCAGCCGCGGCGCGAGCACGCTTAAGGAAATGCCGCAAAGCACAACGGTTATTTCGCAGGAAGATATCCAGAAATCCTCGGCGCAAACCGTGGATCAGCTTCTTCGCAGTGTTCCAGGGATGAACTTTACCGGCGTTCCGGCGCCACTATCCGATCCGACGGGCCATTCAACCAAGATGCGTGGATTGGCTACCGGGTCGGGGAAGGTTCTGGTATTGCTGGACGGTATCCCGATCATGGATCCGTTTTATCAGACGACGCAATGGTTCAAAGTGCCATTGTCGGGTATTGAGCGCATCGAAGTGATGCGCGGCGGCAGCTCCAGCTTGTGGGGCAGCATGGCGGTTGCCGGGGTGGTGAATATCATTTCAAAGCGCGTCAAGGATAATTCCGGCGAGGCTACGGTGGGCGCCGGAAGTTTTGGCACTAACAATGAGGCGATAAGCAAAAGCTTCATGGTGTCGGATGCCTTGAGCTATAACCTGACAGCAAACCGGTATGAAACAGGCGGGTACCAAACCACTCCGGAAGAATACCTGTTTAATTATCCGGGCAAGAGTCCGGCTGATGCCAAAAACACCAACCTGCAATTGGCCGCCTATTTCAAACCATCAACCGACTTGAATGGCTTCCTGCGCATGGGTTACCACATCCAGGACCAGAACCTGGGTTTGCAGTACAACCAGAATTTGCAAAAAAGCCCGGACATGTCCGCAGGTTTGACAAAAACCCTGGATAATTCCCGTGATATTTCAGCGAACTTCTGGGCGCAGAATGTCAATTTCGAGAAATATAACGGCGCCAGTTGCTATGTGATGAATGCGAGCACTTGTAAGGCTGCCTCCAGCACCCTGACTCCCGCAGATGCTGCGGCAGCTGCTTCCGTTACACAGTATTACACACAGTACGGCTCACAGCGTTACCGCGAAGTTGGCGGGTCAGCGATTTACACCCACAAGATGGTGGGCCGATGGAGTAATTTTCAGATGGGCGCCGATTACCGGGATATATCGGTGAAAGATTCCGAGTTCATGTATAAAACCCCGGTGGGATCAAGCCCGTCGATTCTTAATGCAAGCATTTATGGAGAGGGAACTCAAGTTTCCAAAGGGTTGTTTGCCCAAACCAAGTTTTCTCCTCTGGATCCTCTGGAACTGACATTTGCTGGCCGATTCGATAATTGGGAATATAAGGACGGACAAGCCTGGCTTACAAAAGCAGGAATACCATCAGGCGGAGCCACCTCCGGACAGACCAAGTCTTCCTTCAACCCAAGCCTGGGCGCCCGCTATGAACTGAATAACGAAGTGTCCTTTCGCGGCTCCGCTTACAAAACATTCCGCGCGCCGGGTTTGAATAATATGGTGCGTTCCTATGGGTCGACTTCATCCACGACAATTGCCAGCCCGGAGCTGATCCCGGAAACCATGACCGGATGGGAGATGGGGGCTGATTACACGAACGGGAGAATTTCATTCGGGGCAACTTATTTTTTATATAACATTTCAAACATGATCGCCACCTACAAGGTGAACCCAGCAGGATGGACGGCGGCATCAATTCCCGCCGCAGTCATCGCAATTTGTGGGCCTGCTGCTTCAGGTCTTGCGAATTGCGGCGGGGGCAGCGCTGTCGGGGCTCCCGGCAATATCAGTTACTACACCAATGGCCAGAACGGGCAGTCGCATGGTTTGGAGTTGATGGGTGACTGGAAGATTAAGGACAATGTGACGCTGAATGCCAGCTATACCCACACCGAAACATACTTGACCAGTGAGATTGCGGCGATAACTACCCCGCTGGGCGCACAATTGGCCGGCGTACCCAAGGATGTGGCTACTCTGGGCGTCGCATGGAAACCTGTGGAGAGCCTGCGCACCCATGTTGAACTGCGCTACGTTGGCCCCATGTATTATGACAATACCACTAACCCGACAGGTACGTGGTACAGGCAAGGCGGCAATACGGTGTATAGCGCCAGCGCCGTCTATGCGCTGGATAAAAACAAGGATATAGTCGGCAGCGTGGTGAATCTGTTTGACCACCGCTATTCGGAAAACACTTACAAGTACACCGACCCTTTTACTCGGACTCTTTCCATGCCGCTTGCCATCAACGTCGGATTGAAAATGCGTTTCTAAACGAAAGAAGGCTAATCATAAAACCGGGGTTGCCGCTTTCTTGTGCATGCCGCTATCAAGGGGAAATGGTAAACTCCATCAAGCAGTGGGCATGATGGTATTCCGGCTTTGTGCGGCTAATCCTGTATTGAGAATTGAAAATTGGCCGAAGATGAAAAACCGTTTGTTCCTGATGGCTTTGCCAGTAATGCCGTGTGTTAGCTTGATGGTTGCAAATGAGTGTGGACATACCTATAGTCCAGCCGAAATGCCATGCCTGAATTTATACCTCACATAAATGGCGAAAAGCTTATCGGCCTGTTATTCGTGCTGCTGCTGCATGGTGCGGTGCTATACGGGCTGTGGAGTTATCGCATCATACCGGCGCCGGACGAGGCGATTACCCTGGTGGTCAATCTCATCAATCCACCGCCGCCGGAGCAACCCAGGCAGCTTCAGCCTGAAGCGCCCAAACCGCCGAAGGTTCAGCCGATTGAACCACCCCCGCCAGAGCACCAGCACTTGGTTGTCGAAGCTCCGGTGGTGCAGCTCAATGAGCCGGTTGTTTATGTTCCGCCAGCACCACCGCTTTCCGTGGCCGAGGCGCCGCCGCAGGCGGTGATGTTGCCCAACGAGTTATCGGTGAGTTGCCCGGAGCGTTCGCCGCCTGACTACCCCAGGCTGGCCAAGCGCATGAACGAGCAAGGCAAGGTAGTGCTGCGGGTGGAGCTGGCGGAAAACGGGCGGGTTGCCAATGCGGAAGTGAAAACAAGTTCCGGCTACCAGCGCCTCGATGATGCCGCGCTGAATGCGGTTAGAGCATGGCGCTGCAAGCCGTCCCTGCGCAATGGTGTGGCAGTGCGTGCCATGGCCCTGCAGCCATTCAGTTTTGTTTTGGAAGAAAGGTGATCATGGAAGAAGGGCTGGGTTTCGCGCATTTTATTTCGCAAGTCGATGCGATGGGCAAGGTAGTGCTTGCCCTGCTGCTGTTGCTGTCAATCGCCACATGGTATTTGATAGTAACCAAGGCCATCGCGAATTGGGGCGCGCACAAGCGGGCGGAAGCCTTCCTGAAAAAATTCTGGGATGCCTCTTCCCTGCAGGAGATGCGGGCGACCTTGAATGCAAACAGCGCCGACAACGCCTTTTCCGATTTGGCGCGGCAGGCGCTGACGGTCAGCGAAGGACAGCAAAGCGGAGTGGAAAAACTATTGGTGGCGGGCGGCACGGCGGAATATCTGACGCGCGTGCTGCGCAATGGCATAGACCAGGAAGCGATCAAGACTGAATACGGGCTGACGGTGCTGGCCTCGGCAGGTTCCGCCTCGCCGTTTATCGGCTTGTTTGGCACGGTGTGGGCAATTTACCACGCGCTGGTGCATATCGGCATGAGCGGGCAAGGTACGCTGGACAAGGTGGCCGGGCCGGTGGGCGAAGCGCTCATCATGACGGCGCTCGGGCTGGCGGTGGCGATTCCAGCGGTGCTGGCCTATAACTCATTCACCCGGCGCAACCGGCTCTGGCTGGCGCAACTGGATAACTTTGCGCATGATTTGTATGCGCTGGTGACGATGGGCGAGAAAAAGGCTTGATTTGAACATCGCCGTAGGGGCAACCCCCCGTGGTTGCCTTGTTGGGGTGATGGCGCCAAACCATGGAAGGGCAACCACGGGGGGTTGCCCCTACAGGAGAAATTTATGGCTATGGGAAGTTTTGATTCGCGCCGGCATCAAGGGCCGATGGCGGAGATCAACGTGGTGCCGCTGGTGGACGTGATGCTGGTGTTGCTGGTGATTTTCATCATCACCGCGCCGCTGCTGACCAACGCGGTAAAGATTGATTTGCCGAAAGCATCGAGCAACCCGAACATCACCAAGCCTGATCATATCGAGTTCGGTATCCGCGAGGATGGCAGCTACTACTGGAATGGCGAAAAAATCGAGAAGGAATCGCTTCCCCAGCGCTTTGCGCAGGAAGCAAAAAAACAGCCGCAGCCGGAACTGCATATCCGCGCTGACCGCCTGGCGCATTACGAACTGGTGGCGCAGGTGATGTCCAGCGCGGCAAAGGCAGGGGTGGTGCGCATCGGGTTTGTGACCGAGCCGCAGCACAACTGAGGGGAGTGGTAAGCAATGAATAAAAAATTGCTTATTTTGTTTATCGCCGCAATTGGCCTGGGGCAAGCCCAGGCCGAGCCGCAGCCCGCCCAAGCCGGGAAGGAACATTCTCATGACGCTTCCCGCTCTCCGCAGGATATGGAACAAAAGTGGAAAGAGACCCTCGCCAAGCCATCGCTGGCCATCACTGCTGCCTTTGATGAGAAGGGGCGTTTGTGGCGCGTGCTGGCGCGTGAAAGGCATGTTCTCGTCAGCCACTCGGACGATGGCGGCAAATCATATAGCCAGCCGGTAAAGGTGAATCACGAAGCGGAGGATATTCTGGGGGATGGCGAAAACCGCCCCAAGGTCATCGTGCGCAAGGGAGTGGTCTATGTTTCATACACACAGGGGCTGGCAAAGCCCATGACCGGGCACATCCGTTTCAGCCGCTCCATGGATGGGGGAGAAACTTTTTCGCAGCCGGTTACGGTCAATGACAATCTGGAAGTCATCAGCCACCGCTTTGAAACGATGGCAGTGAATGACCGCGGACAGATTTACATTGCATGGCTGGATAAGCGCGACTTGAGCGCAGCCGCAAAAAAGGGCGAGAAATATGCTGGCGTGGGAGTGTATTACGCGGTTTCCGATGATAACGGCGCGAGCTTTCATTCCAATGTCAAGGCTGCCGACCATGCGTGCGAATGCTGCCGCGTGGCGATGGCAATCGACACAGACGGCACGCCGGTCATCGCGTGGCGCCATGTTTTTGGCAAGAATGTGCGCGACCACGCCGTGCTGCGCCTCGACGGCAAGTCGCAACCCACCCGCCTGAGTTTTGACAACTGGGAGATTGAGGCATGTCCGCATCATGGCCCGGCGGTTTCCATTGCCCGCGACGGCATCTACCATTTCGTCTGGTTCAATAACGCACCTGAGAAACACGGCTTGTATTATGCGCACTCGACCGATCAGGGCAAGAGTTTTTCCAGCCCGTTGAGCTTCGGGAATTTCAAGGCGCAAGCCTCGCACCCGACGGTATTAAGCCTGGGCAAGCGCGTTCTTGTCGCCTGGAAGGAATTTGATGGCGAAGCCGCTTCTATCTACCTGATGCATTCCAGTGACGGGGAAAATTTATGGTCGGCGCCCCGTAAGATCGCATCCACCTCCAACACATCGGACCATCCGCTGCTGATAGGCAATGGTGAAAATGCCTACCTCTCGTGGAATACCGCTGCAGAGGGTTACCACCTCATTGCCTTGCCGGAGGAGGCGCAGTGAAATGGCTATTTGCCCTGTTGCTATGCTTATGTGCCGCTAACGCTTCTGCAGCGCAGGAGATACGGCATTTCGTGCGCGGCGCCCAGCAGCAAATCATTTCCGCGCACGCAGGCAAGCCATTTATCATGGGTTTCTGGTCGCTAACCTGCACGACTTGCCGCGATGAGCTGGCGCTGTTCGGCAAGCTGTTGCAGAAATACCGTGACCTCTACTTGATTATCGTTTCCACCGACTTGCCGGAGCAAGAGCAGGAGATTGCGGGCACGCTGCAACATTACCGCCTGGGGCGCGCCGAATCATGGGTGTTTGCGGACAGTTACACAGAACGCCTGCGCTTCGAAGTGGATGCACAATGGTATGGAGAGTTGCCGCGCACCTATTTTTTTGGCGCTGACGGGAAATCGACGGCAATCAGCGGCAGAATCGGCCGCGGCCAGATTGAACGCTGGATACGCGAGAGCAAAAAGCGCGGGTAAATTTCACATCAAAAATGTGATATTCAATAAACCTGGATTCCACATTCGAACTACGAAGTTCTTCTGATTGGATGCGACATGGCAGATATGGCGCGTTGGGAACACTTCCCGCATCAAGCCGATGTCGGCGTGCGCGGCATGGGAGCGACGCTGGAGCAGGCTTTCGAACAGGTAGCGCTGGCGCTGACGGCGGTGATCGCCGACCCGGCAGAGGTGGCGCCCCAGGAAATGATCCGGCTTTCCTGTGCGGCGCCGGATGCCGAATTGCTGCTGGTGGATTGGCTGAACAGGTTGATTTACGAGATGGCAACGCGCAACATGCTGTTCAGCCGCTTTGAAGTGCATCTCGAAAAGAATCATCTTGCCGCGCAGGCGTGGGGCGAAGCGCTGGAGGCAGGCCGCCACCGCCCCGCCGTCGAAGTGAAAGGTGCAACCTATACCGCGTTGGAGGTTGCACAACAACCAGACGGCGGCTGGCTTGCCCAGTGCGTAGTGGACGTTTAGCATTTTTTAATCTGCGTTTTCCTGATAATGGAGAATCGGCATGGATCTCGCGCTATTTGAACGCGAATCGGAATTCGAATGGCGTATCAAACCGTTCGGAAAAATGCGCGTTCCCGGCATGATCTTCGCCAGCGAAGCGCTGATGCGCGAGATGGATGCCAAGGTGTATGAGCAGGTTGCCAATGTGGCCATGCTGCCGGGCATCGTCAAGGCATCCTTCGCGATGCCGGACGCACACTGGGGCTACGGTTTTCCCATCGGCGGCGTGGCGGCATTCGATGCCGGAGCAGGCGGTGTGGTGTCGGCGGGCGGGGTGGGCTTCGACATTTCCTGCGGCGTGCGCACGCTGCACACCGGGCTGCGTGTCGAAGATATCGGCAAGGTGAAAGTACGGCTCGCGGATGCATTGTTCAACAACATTCCGGCGGGCATGGGCAGCACCGGTGCGATCCGGCTGAAAACCATGGAGATGAATGCGATGCTGAAGGGCGGAGCGCGCTGGGCGGTGGAGCGCGGCTTCGGCACAGAGGCCGATCTGGAGCGCATAGAGGAGGGCGGCTGCATGCGCGGCGCAGACCCGGCGCAGGTTTCCGACCAAGCCAAGAAGCGTCAGCGCGATGAGATGGGTACGCTCGGTTCCGGCAATCATTATCTTGAGATCCAGCAAGTGACCGACGTGTATGCGCCGGAAATAGCTGCTGTGTTTGGCGTGAAGCCGGGCGATATCATGGCCAGTATCCATTGCGGCTCGCGCGGACTCGGCCACCAGATCGGCACAGAATTCCTCAGGCGTATGGTGCTGGCTGCTCCCGGTTACGGCATCGAACTACCTGACCGTGAACTGGCCTGCGCGCCTATCGATTCGCCGCTCGGGCAGGATTATCTCGGCGCGATGCGCGCAGCGGTAAATTGCGCGCTGGCCAACCGGCAGATACTCACCCACCTCACGCGCGAGGTATTTTCACAGGTGCTGCCGCAGGCACGCTTGCAACTGCTGTATGACGTATCGCACAATACCTGCAAGATAGAGGAGCACGAGGTGGCGGGGCGGATGAAAAAACTTCACGTGCATCGCAAGGGCGCGACGCGCGCCTTCGGGCCAGGGCACCCCGACCTGCCGTGCGAGTTGCGCGATGCCGGGCAGCCAGTGCTGATCGGCGGCAGCATGGGAACCTCCTCATATATTTTGGCCGGCACGGAGCAGGGCATGCAACATGCCTTTGGGTCCGCATGCCACGGCGCGGGGCGCGCGATGAGTCGGCATCAGGCGCTACGCAACTGGAACGGACGGAACGTGGTCGACGATCTGGCAGGACGCGGCATACTGATCCGCAGCCCATCCATGCGCGGGGTTGCCGAGGAAGCGCCGGGTGCGTACAAGGATGTCAGCGAAGTGGTGGATGCGGCAGACCATGCCGGTCTGGCGCGCAAGGTGGCGCGTGTGGCGCCGCTGATATGCATCAAGGGATAGGAAACTGTCTGGATTTTTTACTCAACCCGCCTGTGCGCTGTTGCTCTTCAGTAGTATCTCGAAGTCGTCCGGCGGTAAGGGTTTTGAATACAGGTACCCCTGCGCATAATCGCATCCGGCAGCGAGCAGCAGGTTGCGCTGTTGCTCCGTCTCCACTCCTTCTGCGATAACCTTGAGGCTGAGCTTATGCGCCATCACGATGATGGCCTCGGATAGCGCCAGGTCGCTTGAGCCGGGAGACAGGTTGCGGGTAAATGACTGGTCTATCTTCAGGTAGTCGATATCGAACTTCTTCAGGTAGGACAGCGATGAGTATCCGGTGCCGAAATCGTCAATGGCAACGTGGACACCGGCATCGCGATAGGCAAGTAAAGCGTTTGTGACGACGGATTCCGCATTAAGCAACAAACCTTCCGTGATCTCAACGACAACGCTGTCCCCTGGCAAACCGAGTTCTTTCAAATGAGTCAGCCAGCTTGAATGTTCGTCGCTGCTTTTGTAAAACTGTATCGGCGACTTGTTTACGCTGATCTGAAGATCGGGACTGCACGATTCCCTCCAGTGTTTCGACCAGCGCGCAGATTCATGGAATACCCAGTCTCCTATCTCGAAAATAAGCCCGGTTTCCTCGGCCAGCGGGATGAATTCGACAGGGCTGACCATGCCGCGCTCCGGGTGTTTCCAGCGTACCAATGCCTCAGTTTTGCTGATTTTCCCGGTGACCAGATTAACGATGGGTTGAAAATATACCATGAGCTGGTTGCCGCCTACAGCGTTGCGCAACTCATTGATCAGTCGCAGTTTGCCTCGTGCGCTTTCCTGCATTGAAGGGGTGAAATAACTATGGCGGTTGCGCCCCGCGTTTTTGGCGGCATACATCGCTTGATCGGCGTTCTTGAGCAACCCTTCTATTTCGGTGGCATCGTCCGGGTATAGCGTGATGCCGATACTGCCAGACACCTGTACCTGGTCGCTTCCCAACTGGACGGGTTCGGATATTTTCTGGAGGATGGAGCGGGCAACAAGGTCTACGCTGTGGGCTTGATCGGGTTCAATCAGAATGACGGCAAACTCGTCCCCGCCCAGACGCGCCACCATGTCGGTTGTGCGCACGCAATCGCTGATGCGGTGCGCGGTTTCCATCAGCAGGACATCGCCCATGCTGTGCCCCAGCGTGTCATTGATCTCATTGAAACGGTCCAGGTCGGCGAACATCACTGCCAATGACAAGCCCGAGCGGTGCGCCTTCCTGATTTCCTGTTCCAGCCGGTCGCGGAACATGCGCCGGTTGGGCAGATCAGTCAGCGTATCGAAGTTGGCTTGTTTCCAGATCATCTCTTCGGCCTTCTTCCTGTCGGAGACATCCATGATGTTTCCAAAAACGCTCATAACCTTTCCTGCAACGCGCTCCGCCTGTGCAGTAGTCCGCACCCATTTCTGCGTCCCTTTTGCGCCGGTGAACCGGAGCTCAAGGTCATACGGCCTGCCCGTCTCAACCACCTGCTTGAAGGCTTGTTCGATGACCGCTTGCTCGGGCAGCGCATAGAATGAAATATCCTGGGCGATATTATTCGGGTCGTAGTCGGCTTCGACTTCATAGATACGGAACACCTCGTCTGTCCAGGAGATTTTTCTGGTGGCCACATCGTATTTCCAGCCGCCGACCTTGGAGATTTGCTGGGTCTGTTTCAGCAACGCTTCGCTCTTGACCAGCGCTTCTTCGCTTTGTTTGAATTCGGTGAAATCGTGCGCGGAGGCATACAACATGCCGTCATCGTGATCCATATAAGCCGTCCATGCCAGCCAGCGGATCGAGCCATCCTTGCACAAGTAGCGGTTCGAGAAGTCAAGCGTCATCCCGCCCTGCAATTGCCTGCGCACCTCTTCCTGCGTTGCTTCCCTGTCATCCGGATGGATGAATTCAAGATAGGGTTTTTCCAAAAGCTCCTTTTCGGAGAAACCGAGCAGATTGGAGAACGCGGGATTCACCTTCTTGAAGAAGCCGTCCTGGCCGGCAATGCACAGCGGGTCGAGGGAGAGCATGAAAAACTTGCGGAATTGCTCGCGTTGGGCCTCTATCAACCTGGGTCCGGTAATGTCGCGGATAAAAGCGTTGAATTCGTTCTTGCCCTCTACCCGGAGCGGCGCAACCGACAACTCGACAGGAAATTCATGCCCATCCCGTTTCAGGGCGGTTATTTCAATCCGTTTGTTCAGGATGGGCCCCTCGCCGGTAGCCAGAAAATGCTGCATGCCGTGCAGGTGCGCTTCCCTGTGCCGGAGTGGAATTATCAGGTCACATAGCTTTTGCCCGATAGCTTCCTTTGTTGCCCAGCCAAATATTTTTTCCGCCTGTGCATTCCAGTTGGTGATGATGTCGTCGGAGTTGATGGTCACCGAGGCATCCATGGCGGTGTTAACAATGGCGTGCAGTTTCTCCCTGCTGTCTCTCAGCGCCTCTGCCGCCTCGACGGCTTTTATCTGGCTACGCACGAGTATCAGGGTGAGCAACGACAGCAGCAGGCTGATGGTGATGCCGCTATAGGCCACGGCTGTTTGCCTTCCGGCGTCAATCCCCGCTTCGAAGGCCGGTAACGAGTGAACCGCTATCGTCCATGTATGGTTGGCGATGTTGATCTGCAGCGAGCCGCGAAAACGTGCCATATTGAATCCGAAGGCGGATGCATGCGTGCTGGAGTCATACATCACGGTTTTTTCCGACAAGTCCTTGCCGTCATAGACCTCGATATCAATGTCACTGTTGTGGGTGCCAAGGATGCCGGTCATCAGATCGTCCATGCGGAATGCGCCGCTGATCCAGCCGATGATATTGGCTCGGCGCGTATCCAGCGTGTTGTGCGGAGCATCGTGCCGGTAAACCGGCAGGAACATCAGGAAGCCGGCCTGCGTATCCTGTTCCTTTTCAAATATGAACCTGAGCTTGCCGGAAATTACCGCATCGCCGGAGTCGCGTGCCTGCTCCATGGCAGCGCGGCGCACCCCGTGTGCAGAGTCACCAGTGTTTGGGTAGTCGAGATCGGAGAGAGTGTCATAACCAAAGACCGTTTTATTGCGTTCATCGTATGGTTCTATATAAGACACAGGTGCGTAGAGTTCACGCTGGCCTTCGGGGTGGATGGTATAACCGGCAAGGCCTTGTTTACGCATGGCGGCGATGTGCTTGTCCTTTTGCGCCAGCGGCACGAGTGGGGAGTAGCGTATGGCCTGGATGCCGGGGTAGTTCTCCTTCAGTTTGAGCCTCTCGATATAATCCCCGAATTCGTTGCGTTCCACGATGTCGGCGTGGGCGAACAGGCCATCTACACCGCGCATCACTTCCTCATAGGTATCCATGCGTTTCTTGACATCTTCAACGGCTTCGTGAAAGCGGTAGTTGAATGCGGTTTGCAGGTTTTGCTCTGAATGATTGCGTTCTGCCAGCCACAAACGATAAGTAATGGAAAGAAAAGCACAGAGAATCAGCAAAGGCAAAAGCCGTATGCCGACGTTGCCTTTCAGGCTGGATGCAGGAGAGGATGAATTGCTAAGTTTCATCTTGTAGCGACACTGTGGCAGGATTCTAAAATGTACTTCAACTAATCCGGGCAGAGTAGCATTGCACAGGGAAAATAGATAGAAAAAATGGCTTATCGCCCATCAACAGAGAAAGTATGCTCACTTCTCAAGCGAACATCTGGTCGAATACGTGGATCGCCTGCCCAGAATGAAGGTAGTCGGGAAATAGCTACGTTACAGCTATGTGCTACGAAATAAAAAAGGGTTAGATTGCTCTACCCCTTTGAATTCGTGGCGCGCCAGAAGAGATAAGTCCGGGCACTGGGAAATGGCTGTTTTGCTACTCTAGCAGTCCCCTTTCGACCGTATGGCTCTCTACTCTGGCAAACCATTACCGCCCCAGCCACATTTAGAACTTGTCCGTAAATAATCCATCCATGCGTTGCTGGCCAAAAACGGATGAATGCAAGGCGCGAGGTGAAGCCAATGGTCGTTCCATTGGCAAGCCGAGTAACGCAGCAGACGCTGCTTTTGGCCGCAACCCGGAGGGACAGGCCGACTTAAGCGCATTCCTGTGTCGCAAGCCGCTTGTTGTGAATGACACAACCGCGCGTCTTGCTTCGTGGACTGCATCTTAAGGGTAC
>JAHFRC010000089.1 GCA_023259015.1 Nitrosomonadales bacterium
AAACAAAATGAATCTGATCGCAACACTCGAGCAGGAAGAAATTGCCCGTCTGGGTAAAACCATTCCGAATTTCGCCCCCGGCGATACCGTGATCGTCAACGTGAACGTGGTTGAAGGCGAACGCAAACGCGTGCAGGCATACGAAGGCGTGGTGATTGCCAAGCGCAACAAGGGGCTCAATTCCTCGTTCATCGTGCGCAAGATTTCTGCCGGTGAAGGCGTGGAGCGCACCTTCCAGACTTATTCGCCGTCCATTGCCAGCATCGAAGTCAAGCGCCGTGGCGACGTGCGCCGCGCCAAGCTGTATTACCTGCGCGACCGCTCCGGCAAGTCTGCGCGCATCAAGGAAAAACTCGCAGCCCGCAAAGCCAAGGAGTAAGCATCCGATGGGTTACAAAAAAACGGGAGGCTATGCCTCCCGTTTTTTATTGCGCTATCATTAACACATGGACTATCAGGCAAAACTAAAAGCACCCTTCGGTGTGTTGGGTATACGCTGCGAGGCGGATGCGCTGACCGGCATCGAATTTCTTGCGCCGGACACGCCGCCGCTGCCGCCGCAAAATGCGTTTGCACAAACCGTGTGCAAACAATTGAAGGCTTACTTTGCCGGCCCCGATTTTCATTTCGACCTTCCGCTAAAGCTCGACGGCACCGCACATCAAAACAAGGTGTGGCAGGCGATGTGCGCCATTCCACGCGGGGAGACGCGCAGCTACGGCGAACTGGCGAAAGAGCTGCAATCGTGCGCACAAGCCGTAGGCCAAGCCTGTGGCGCCAACCCTATCCCCGTTATCATCCCGTGCCACCGCGTGGTAGGCAAGGCCGGATTGGGCGGCTTCATGCACCACAGCGGCGGTTACGCGCTGAACATCAAACGCTGGTTGCTGGCGCATGAAAAGGTAATCGTCATTCCCGCGAAGGCGGGAATCCAGTGAACTTATTCAACATGCATTTTGGTTTTGTCTCCGCCATGCGGAGGGCTTTTGTTTTGGCTGGATTCCCGCCTTCGCGGGAATGACGGAACACAATGAATAACGCCGACCTCCTCGACGAGTTCTGCGACAGCCTGTGGCTGGAAGACGGCCTGTCGCGCAACACGCTGGAAAGCTACCGGCGCGACCTGCATAAATTTTCTGCATGGCTGGAAAAACAACGTGGCGCATCGCTGCTGCAGGCCTCCCATGCCGACATACAGGAATTTCTTGCGCACCTGGTCGGTGAGCAGAAAGCCAAGGCCACTTCGACCTCGCGCGCCATCTCCAGCCTCAAGCGCCTGTTCCGCTATCTGCTGCGGCAGAACAAGATGGATGCCGATCCCACGCTGCAAATCGCCACCCCCAAGCTGCCGCGCAGCCTGCCCAAAAGCCTGACCGAACAGGATGTCGAGTCGCTGCTCAATGCGCCGGACGTAACTTCCCCATTGGGCATGCGCGACCGCACCATGCTGGAAGTGTTGTACGCCACCGGCTTGCGCGTTTCCGAACTGGTGACTTTGCATGTCGCGCAAGTAAGCATGGACATGGGTGTGGTGCGTGTGATGGGCAAGGGCAGCAAGGAACGCCTCGTGCCGCTCGGCGAAGAAGCGCTGGACTGGCTGCGCCGCTATCTGGCGGAAGGCCGCACGTCACTGCTGGCGGGAAAGGTGAGCGATGCGCTATTCGTCACCGCGCGTGCCGCTGCGATGACGCGGCAAATGTTCTGGCACCTCATCAAGCGCCACGCCATGCACGGCGGGCTGAATAAGCCGCTCTCGCCGCACACCCTGCGCCACGCCTTTGCCACCCACCTGCTCAACCACGGCGCGGATTTACGCGTAGTGCAACTGCTGCTCGGCCACGCCGATATTTCCACTACACAGATTTACACCCACGTTGCACGCGAACGGCTTAAACAACTGCATGCAAAGCATCATCCACGCGGGTGATTGCCGTACCTTCGCCAACAAATACCCATAAGTGGATACCACCCTCAGGCTTTCATGAAACGGCTATACTTTAAGCCGCAACGGCCAATTAGAGATTACCCGGATCAATGGAACAACACATACCTGCCAGTATTGATAAATACGAAATAATCAGCGTGCTTGGCAACGGAACGACGAGCATCGTTTACCTTGCTTACGATGCCTTCACGGAGCGCCAGGTCGCAATCAAGCTTTTTAATTCCTCCTTGTTGTCCGATCCGGAAAATGGCCGCGCATACCGGAAATTAATAACCAACGAAGCCTTGTTTGTGGGAAGGCTCAACCATCCCCACATCGTAGGGATCTACGATGCGTCGTTGAGCCATGACAAATGTTATATCGTTATGGAGTATGTCCAGGGTGAAACCCTGGTTAAGTACGGCCAGCCGGATTCCTTGCTGCCAATGGAGAAGGTGGTTGAAATTATTTTCAAGTGCGCCCTTGCACTCGATTTTGCCAGCAGGCACGGTATTATTCACCGGGATATCAAGCCGGCAAACATCATGTTGTGCCGGGATGGCGAGGTAAAGATTGCCGATTTCGGGGCAGCCATTCTAAAGGGAAGCGACAAGACCGAATTGGTCGGGGTAGGCTCTCCTGCCTATATGTCACCAGAGCAACTCAGGCTGGATTCCCTTACGCAACAAACCGATATTTATTCTCTCGGCGTGGTGATGTACAGGCTGCTGACCGGACGAATGCCATTCGAGGCGGAAAACAGCTACATCTTGATTCAGAAAATCCTGAACGAGGAGCCAACCGGCATCCGCAACCTCCGCCCGATGCTGCCACCAAGACTGGAAAAGATTGTCGCCAGGGCAATGCACAAAAAACTGGAGGAACGATACCTCCATATGAGCGATTTCGCGGAGGATCTTGCCGAGATCGCCAAGCTGGATTTGCCTCACAAAGCCGTCTCCGACACGGAGAAATTCAATACGATAAGAAACCTGCCATTCTTCCGTAATTTTGGTGAAATCGAACTATGGGAAGTGTTGCGCATCAGCGTATGGGGGCGCGTACCGGCCGGCACATATCTTGTGCATGAAGGCGACAATGGGGATTTTTTCTTTATCGTAGCCGACGGGGAAGTGCGGGTAACCAAAGGAAGCAAGATACTGGATATTCAAGGTACGGGGCATTGCTTCGGCGAGATGTGCTATATCCGGCAGGGTGCTGCCACCCGCACCGCCACCGTCATGGCAATCACGCCCGTCACTCTGCTCAAGATCAAGCCCTCCTCACTGAAAAACGCCTCGGAAAGCTGCCAGCTCAATTTCAACAAGGCTTTCCTGGATACCCTGGTTGACCGTTTGGAACAGGCAGACATAGAGTTGGCAAGCATGAATTGAGTCTTGCTGCGTCAACCGCCGGGAGCAATCCCTGTTGCTACCCCCAGCCGGGATTGTTTACGGAATAGCCGTTGTTTGTTGTGGCAACAAAATGAAAGTTTCTATTTTTCCACATGGTGTTGGGCATGGATGGAATGAATGGAAAACTCAACAAGCCCTGTGGGGTTTTCGGAATAAGGTTGCCCCAGGCTAATGGAGCCTGCGCCTTGCAGTATTACTTCCTCGCGCGCGATGCGCACCACATTGCCGTCGCGAAAACGAACATAGGTTCCATTGGTGCTTTGGTCCGCAATGATGAATTTGCCAAAGCGTAATTCGATGCGGGCATGCTGGCGCGAGGCAAAGTCATTCTGCACAATAATGTCGCAGACTTCCCCCCGCCCTATCACTACGCTTATACGTTCCTTGTTGACCTTCAGCGATTGCCCGCAATAGTGCAAAATCAGTTCATTGTTGTTTTCCGGTGATTTGCGGAATGCGGGGGAGCCGATACGCGTGCTCAGCATGTCATCCTGTTCCCACACGACAATGGAAATATCGAGCTGCTCCTGCTTGCCCTTGAATTCGGCACGCATGACCTGGCGCGTCTTCTCCCGCAAATCAGGCGGCAGGGCATCGACTATGGCCAAGGTCGTCATGATTTGGCCAGCCCTGGTTATCGCGGCGACGCGCGCGGCGACGTTAACGGTGTCGCCGAATACGTCACCGGCTTCGATGATTACATCGCCGTAATGGAAGCCAATGCGGATGTGCATCTGATGCCCATCAATCGGCTTGCCATTCTCCACCGCCTGCTGCATGGCGCAGGCCGCGCGCAAAGCGGTTTCGGCGCTGGGGAAGGTGCACATGATCTCATCGCCTATGGTCTTGATCAGCTTGCCGTGGTGGGCAGAAACTTCCCTGTTCATCGTGGCGATACAGTGTGCTATCAGCCGACGCGCCATATCGTCCCCAAGCCTGTCGTAAAGCGCGGTGCTGCCGCAGATATCGGCAAACATAACTGCGAGCTTCTCTATATTTTGAGTGAGTTGTGACATAAATTATTCCGGCAGCAGTGCATTTTATTCCGGTGCGCCCCTGCATGGTGTAACGTGCCTGATTATTCGAGGCGCTAACTTACACCGTATAATTAACTAAATCAATTTTCCAGTGCCCTGCGTGAACATCCTGCGTTTGAATCAACCCGTTTTGGCTTTTTGTACCGGCTTGCTCGCCGTACCCGGTTTTGCGCCATTCTCGCTATACCCCCTTACCGTATTTACA
>JAHFRC010000090.1 GCA_023259015.1 Nitrosomonadales bacterium
AGTAAGAGGAAAGGGACGATGCCTATTAGGAATTATAATAGCTGCGCTACCCGGTTTGCTATTCAGATCGAAGGTCGAATGCTTCGGCAGTAAGGAAATTCCATTTACACAAAACTCAGGGCACCCTCGTAATATGTATTGCAGGTAGAGCATTGCCGGACGCCCTATCCTTGGGCGTAATGCAACGCCATGCACCACCATGGCGCGGCATAGTGAGGGGTTTCTCCAAAAAAAGCCCTATTAATCAGTAAAAATAACTGGAACATTCCTTGCATATTCTCCTGTCAACTTATAAATACCGGAGATGACGCATGGAAAATTTTGGGAACCTGAAAACGGGCAGTGATGTGCTGTTTATCTTGCTTGGCGCTGTCATGGTGCTGGCGATGCACGCCGGTTTTGCTTTTCTGGAACTGGGCACAGTGCGCAAAAAGAATCAGGTGAATGCGCTGGTGAAAATCCTCACCGATTTCGCCGTCTCTACGCTGGCATATTTTTTCATCGGCTACGGTATCGCCTACGGAATAAATTTCTTTACCGGCGCGGAACAACTGGCGCAGAAGAGTGGCTATGAACTGGTGAAGTTTTTCTTCCTGCTTACCTTCGCCGCCGCCATTCCCGCCATCGTTTCCGGCGGCGTGGCCGAGCGCGCAAAATTCAACCCCATGCTTGCCGCCACTTTCATGTTGGTGGGTTTCATCTATCCTTTTTTCGAGGGCATCGCATGGAATCACCGCCTTGGCATTCAAGATTGGTTAAGCGCCTCATTCGGCGCCGAATTCCACGACTTCGCCGGTTCCGTCGTGGTACATGCGATGGGCGGCTGGATCGCGCTGGCGGCAGTGCTGCTGCTTGGTGCGCGGCGTGGCCGCTATAACAAGGACGGGCGTCTCTCGGCGCATCCGCCCTCGAGCATTCCATTTCTTGCGTTGGGCGCATGGATACTCACTGTGGGCTGGTTCGGCTTCAATGTCATGTCGGCACAGGAGATCAGCAAGATCAGTGGGCTGGTTGCGGTCAACTCGCTGATGGCGATGGTGGGTGGCACGCTGGCCGCGCTGTGGATCGGCAAGAATGATCCCGGCTTCGTGCACAACGGCCCGCTGGCCGGGCTGGTGGCGATATGCGCCGGATCGGACGTGGTGCATCCGCTGGGAGCGCTACTGATCGGTGGATTGGCCGGTGGCCTGTTTGTGTGGATGTTCACGCTGACGCAGAACCGCTGGAAAATCGACGATGTACTCGGCGTGTGGCCATTGCATGGGCTGTGTGGCGCATGGGGCGGCATCGCGGCGGGAATATTCGGACTGAAGATTTTTGGCGGTCTTGGCGGCGTGAGCTTCATGGCGCAATTAATCGGCACGCTGCTCGGCATTGCCATTGCGTTTTGCGGCGGCTATGCGGTTTATGCCGTGGTAAAGAAAATGGCCGGCATCCGCCTTGACCCGGAAGAAGAATTCAATGGTGCGGACTTGAGCATACACAAGATTACTGCGACGCCGGAGCGCGAATCAGGTTGGTAATTTCGATAGCAACCACCAATGCGCTCTGGAAGTTGCGCTTTGGGGTGGCAAACCCTTCAATGCATCATTGTCACGCTTATCAAGGCCAGCCCGCCGAGGATGCACACAATAAAAACCAGGCGATCCGGATCGTTCTTTAATTCGTTCCACATAAAGCTCCCCACGTTTAGAATTTTACTGCGATGGCCCATGGTAATGGGTTCGCCACTCAATGCACCGGCCAAACAGGCATCGAAATACCGTTCAATTTGATGCAATGCTATTTTCATTGGGTGCTGTAGCAGTAATTTTTTGCCAAGTGTCAGGTCGCCATTTGCGAGCAAATGCTCGATCTTGGGAGCGTCCACAATAGCGCCGTTGCCCAAGTAAATAAAGTCGGTTACTTCTTCCGGGATAGGCGTATAAAACTTGGCGCCTGAGGCCTCTATCTATTTTTATCAGCTTGGATACAAGCAAAGTCAACGATTTGGATATGGAAAAGTTGCCTTCTACCAAGGGCAATTCAGGAAATTTTTCAAACGCTCCAGAATTACCGTCGCTGGACACATGAGTCATTTTTCCTGGCGCAATGATGCGCTCAGTATTGGAGAATCCGTCTTATGGATCAAGATACGGAAGTCTTCAGGTGACGCTAACCGGAACAATAAATTCCATATGGCCCGGCACTTTCTTTTTACTTTGTATTTCTGGCCTACGCAATTGCGGCATCAAAAGTCAAAACACATTTCGGCACGCTCCTCTCATATGCGCTGTCGGAAAATTTTGACAAGCTATCAGACAACACCTATGCCGAATTATCTAGGCAATTGGACATAATTATCTAGGCAATTAGACATACATACACCAGGATATTTTTTTGATACACTGAAAAGTCGCAACAAATTTTATTTGTTGAAATTACATGGCGTGGTGCGTTCGTAGATCACAATAATTTGTGGCGCGCGCGCATCCATCTGAGCGGGAGTGCCGTGAACGATTTGGATTCCCTCATTGTTTTTACCCTGGATAATTGGCGTTACGCCCTGCCTTTGCCTGTTGTGGACAGGGTGGTGCGCATGGTGGCTATCACCCCGCTGCCCAAGGCGCCAGATGTCGTTCTCGGCGTAGTCAACATCCAGGGGCGGGTCATCCCGGTCATCAATATGCGCCAACGTTTTCACCTGCCGGAACGGGAGATCGCGCTGACCGATCAACTGGTCGTCGCGCATACGGCGCGGCGGCCTGTTGCGCTGGTTGCAGACGCGGTGCTGGATGTCATTGCATGCCCCGTGCAGAGCTTGGTTGCGGCAGGTGAAGTCCTCCCAAATATCGAGTATGTGGAAGGGGTGGTAAAGCTTGCGGACGGGCTAATTCTCATTCATGACCTAGACAAATTTCTTTCACTGGAAGAAGAAAATTTCCTGGCCCATGCGCTGGAAAACAGCGTACCGGAAACTTCATGAGGAAACCATGCAGGCTACCCTTCCCGATTCGTTGTTATCCAGCCTGAGCGAGTTTATTGCCGTCCGGATCGGGCTGTATTTCCCGCCGGAACGCTGGGGCGACCTCGAGCGGGGAATCGCCGAGGCGGCGCCGGACTTCAATTTTACGGACAGGGAATCGTGCGCGCGCTGGCTGCTGACAGCCCCGCTGACGCGCCATATGAATGAAGTTCTTGCCAGCCACCTGAGCGTCGGGGAAACCTATTTTTTCCGGGAGAAGCAGAGCCTGGAAATTCTCGGCGAACAGGTACTCCCGCAACTGTTGCAATCGCGCCGCCAAGAGCGGCGTTTGCGTATCTGGAGCGCGGGTTGCAGCACGGGCGAGGAAGCCTATACCATCGCGATACTGCTTGATCGCCTGATTCCCGATCCCGAAGCATGGAACATCACCATCCTGGCGACGGACTTCAATCCGAAGTTCCTGCGCAAGGCGGCGCAGGGCGTGTACGGCGAATGGTCGTTCCGCGATGCACCCGGCTGGCTGCGCGGACGGTATTTCACCGGGAGGGGCGATGGGCACTTCGAAATAATTCCGCGCATCCGGAAGATGGTGACGTTTTCCTACCTCAATTTTGCCGATGATATTTATCCGTCGCTGTCGAACAATACCGGCGCGATGGACATGATTTTTTGCCGTAATGTCCTGATGTATTTCTCTGCGCAACGCGCAAAACAGGTTGCCGGCAATTTTTACCGTGCGCTGGTTGACGGCGGCTGGCTGATCGTCAGCCCGGCGGAGGTCTCGAATACCTTGTTTTCACCATTTGCTCCAGTCGAATTTCCGGGGGCGGTGCTGTACCGGAAGATTGCGAATGCAGGGTCGCAACTGTCCATCCGAGAATATCCGGCGCCGCTGCTGTTTGAAGAAACCAACATCGTACCGCTGCCGGCTGTGCCGGCAGCGCCTGTCACTGCAATAGTTCCGGCATCCTTCAATGCGGCAACCCCGGTTACAAACCCTCCTGCGGTGCAGGCCGGGCAAGCGCCGGCCCATCCGGATGAGCGCGGATTGCCGTTGCGCATGGCGCGTAACTGCGCCAACCAGGGCAGTCTCGACGAGGCGCTGGAATGGTGCGAACAGGCGATCACCGCCGACAAAATGAATCCGGCACACCACTATCTGCTGGCCACCATCTTGCAGGAACAGGGGCGGCACGATACCGCCACCCAGTCATTGATGCGTGTGCTCTATCTCGACCCCGACTTTGTGCTTGCCCACTTTGCGCTGGGAAACCTGCATCAGTCGCAGGGACGCTTCCGGCAGGCACAACGCCATTTCAATAATGTGCTGCAGTTGCTGCGCCGGCACCTGCCGGACGAAACCCTGCCGGAAGCGGATGGGTTGACTGCCGGGCGGCTGGCCGAGATTGTCACGGCCTTGCTGGAAAGCCTGCCGCAGGTTGCCGTTGCATGAAAGGAAGCAGGCATGAGCGCATCACGAAAAAATAGCAAGGCAATCGACTGGAGCGAGGCCAAGCAACGCCTGGAGGCGGCGCGCATCGCAATCGAGCA
>JAHFRC010000048.1 GCA_023259015.1 Nitrosomonadales bacterium
AGCAAGGCGCAGCCATCGTTTCAGATGGCCTTGGCATGTTGGTGGAACAGGCGGCGGAAGCCTTCTTTATCTGGCGCGGTGTGCGCCCGGACACCGCACCCGTTCTCGCCAAACTGCGTACTCCATGAAAAAACTGTGGCGCTGGACATGGCGCATTCTTGCGCTGCTGTTTGTTTTTCTGCTGCTCTATCAAGGATGGATCGCCGCGCACATCTGGTGGTGGGTGGACCACAACCCTTCCACCAGCGCCTTCATGGAAAATCGCCTTGAAGTATTGCAAAGCAAAAAACCAAATGCCGAACTGCAACACCAATGGGCGCCCTATGCAAAAATTTCCGATAGCCTCAAGCAGGCGCTGATCGCCTCGGAAGACGCCAAGTTCGTCGACCACGAAGGTTTCGACTGGGATGGCATCCAGAAGGCTTACGAAAAGAACATGAAGAAGGGCAAGATCGTCGCTGGCGGCTCCACCATCAGCCAGCAACTGGCGAAGAATCTATTCCTCTCCGGCAAGCGCACGCCGTGGCGCAAGCTGGAAGAAGCCACCATAACCGTGATGCTGGAAAAGATGATGGACAAGGAACGTATCTTTGAAATTTATTTGAACGTCATCGAATGGGGCAATGGTGTGTTCGGCGCGGAAGCGGCGGCGCGGCATTACTATCATGTCGGCGCAGGACAGCTTTCTGCAGAGCAGGCGGCCAGGCTCGCCGCAATGGTGCCCAACCCGCGCTATTACGACAAACACCGCGAAGCAAAGGGGCTGCTACGCAAAACCGAGATTATCCTCGGGCGCATGAATGATGCGGAAATTCCTTGAAAGATATTTGATATGACTCGTAACTGCACACTATGCTTCTCCCGACCTGAATACCGTTTTTTTCACGCCTGCCAACTGCTGCATCTGGGTTAATATATTGCCCATGGAACTCAAGCTTACCCGCCCCGACGACTGGCACTTGCACCTGCGTGACGATGCGCTGATGCAGTCTGTGCTGCCCGACACCGCGCGCCAGTTTGCGCGCTCCATCATCATGCCCAACCTTAAGCCGCCGGTGACCACGACTGAGCAGGCACAGGCTTACCGCACGCGTATTCTTTCTGCGCTGCCGGCAGGCTCAACATTCCAGCCGCTGATGACGCTGTACCTGACCGATAACACCACGGCGCAGGAAATCCGGCGCGCCAGGGAAAACGGTGTGGTGCATGCGGTCAAGCTGTATCCTGCAGGCGCGACCACCAACTCAGACGCGGGTGTTACCGACATCCGCAAAACCTATCCCGCGCTGGAAGAAATACAGAAACTCAACATGCCGCTCTTGGTGCATGGCGAAGTGACCGATCCGGCGGTGGACATCTTCGACCGCGAGGCCGTATTCATCGAATGCGTGCTGCAACCGCTGCTGAAAGACATGCCGGAACTGCGCGTAGTATTCGAGCACATCACCACCAGAGATGCCGCGCAATTTGTGGCCAGCGCGCCGGGCAACGTCGCTGCCACCATTACTGCGCATCACCTGCTATACAACCGCAACGCCATGCTGGCCGGTGGCATCCGCCCGCACTACTACTGCCTGCCGATACTCAAGCGCGAAACCCATCGTCTGGAGTTAATCAAAGCCGCCACCAGCGGCAACAAAAAGTTCTTCCTCGGCACCGACAGCGCCCCGCACGCGCAGCACACCAAGGAAACCGCCTGCGGCTGCGCCGGCTGTTATACCGCCCACGCCGCCATCGAACTGTATGCCGAAGCCTTCGAGCAGGCGGGCGCACTGGACAAGCTGGAAGGCTTCGCCAGTTTTTACGGCGCAGATTTTTATGGATTGCCGCGCAATGCGCAGCAGATTACCTTGCGCAAAGAAGAATGGCAGGTGCCTGCAACGGTGGGGTTTGGCGAGCATCGGCTAGTGCCGTTACGGACGGGGGAGATAATGAAGTGGAAGTTGGTGGGGTAATAGTGTATTTGTCAGGGAAATTTGGGGTGCAGAAAATCTTGCACTCAAATAAAAATACGGCACTCCATACATAACTACAGTAAAGATAATCATTGCAATATTGAGCCATGGAGATACGTATGAATTTACTTTCTTTTCTTGATATTTCTCTGGAGACTGCAAATAAATTCTATTCATGGGGTTGGAAAGCATCCTTTGCCGGTGCAGCTATAACCCTCATAGGTGTTAGTTTATTGATGTGGGGAACGAGAGTTCGAGACCATGATTTCGAGTCAAACGTGAGTCAACTGAATACTGATGCCGCTAAAGCCAATGAGCGTGCAGCACAATTAGAAAGCGATGCTGCAAAAGCCAAAGAGAAAACAGCTACCTTAGAAATTGATGTAGCAAAAACTAAAGAATCAGTAGCACAAGCAAATGAACGAGCGGCACAAGCAGAAAGGCGAGCGGCAGAAGCCAATCTTGAACTGGCAAAATTTAAGGCACCACGAATATTGTCAGAAGCACAGAAAGCCACATTTACCAAATCTCTGGAAGGCGCGCCAAGAGGGAGATTCTTTATTATGTCCAAGTCTGGCGATGATGAAGCGCGATTATTCGCAATACAGATTCGTGATCTACTGCTAAGCACTGGATATACATACAAAGGCCCAGTTAATGTCTTGGGCTGGTTTCAGAATGATGAGCCGCGCAAGGGAATCGCCATCAGGGTTGGAAGTGTGGAGAAACAACCACCATATTCCGGTGCGTTGCAGCGGGCTTTTGAATCAATAGGCATTGAACCATTAATTCAACTCGGAGCATTCGAAGAAGGCGTAGTTGACGTTAAAATTGGATCGAAACCATAATCCCGCAGCTCTGCAAGGCGGATCCCACGCAAGCAATATGGGGTCGCAATTAAAGTACAGTAGGATGGGTTGAGCAACGCGATACCCATCGCCTAAATTGTTGGGTATCGCTACGCTCCACCCAACCTACGAAAAGCGGGATATGGCGCAAATGAACGACCCCGCCCCAAGGGGCGGGGTATCAATTCTGTGTTTGGTCGAACCATTCGCCGCAAGCGGCGGGGAATTCGACCCAAAGAGATTAAAAGAGGCAGACTCAAATTAAAATTTTAATCTCCACGAAAAACAATCATGCCACTGTTTCCATACCTCAACACATCCCCCGTTCTCGGTGAACGGATTTATCTCCATCCCTCCTGCCAAGTCATCGGCGACGTAAAACTCGGCGACGACAGTTCCGTCTGGTGCAACACCATGTTGCGCGGCGATGTGAACCGCATCGTGATCGGGCGCGGCACGAACGTACAGGATTTGACGATGGGGCATGTGTCGCACAAGACTCAGGAAAAACCCGATGGCTCGCCGCTGATCGTCGGCGACTATGTGACGGTCGGGCATTCGGTCGTCCTGCACGGCTGCACCATCGGCAATGAGTGCCTGATCGGCATCGGCTCGATCATCCTGGACGATGTCGTGATTCCCGATCGGGGCGGAATTGAGCGTCACCCCCGAGGGGAATGGTCATGCCGCAGGTGATGACATTCCACCGAGTGGGGCGCAGCCGCGAAGCGGTGACGACTCGAATGCAGGGATGGGCGGCGCTCGCGCCGTACATCCCAAATGAGGGTGCTCAATTCCGCCCCGATGGATTGCGCGAGCGCTGTTGGCGCGAGCGCAGTCCATCATGTGATGATAGGCGCGGGCAGCCTCATCTCGCCGGGCAAGGTGTTGGAGAGCGGCATGCTTTATATTGGCCGTCCGGCCAAGCCCGTGCGCGCCTTGACGGAGGCAGAAATCGCTAATCTGAGATATTCAGCCGAGCATTACATAAAAGTGAAAAATAATTACCTGAATGGCTCGCGGAAATAGGACGGCTGCAATGCAGGGTGCGTAAGATGCACCCACATGAGGGACAAAAATGGCTGACATAGCTCCGCAAGAAATTTCCCGCGCCAAGGTAAGTCTGGAAACTTCGCGCATTGCCTGAAAGGAGCTGCAACGCTTCTTCGCCAGCGGCGCGGCTATTTACGTGAGCGAAGATCTTGATCTGGTTGAGGTGGCGTTTCAGTTTTCCCAAGACAACAAGGCACAAGTCGAGCACTGGCTGCTGACGAAAAAGGTTGGCAAAGTATCCGATGAGCAGGCCAAAGAATGGATTGAAGCCGATGCCACAATGTGTGGCGGTGGCCGTCAGCCCGTGGGTGCTGGTGCAACCAGAATAATAGTAATTTCTAACCCTGCCCACCAAGCAAAAGTTTACGTGTTATCTGGGCAACGTGTTTTCCCTGAAAGCGCGCAATACCCAATTCATTGGGTGAAGGCTGGCGTTTGCCGTCGCCGCCGGCGATGGTGCTGGCACCGTAGGGTGAGCCGCCGGTGATTTCGTCGGTGCGCATCTGGTCGGCACAGGAATAAGGCACGCCGACGATCACCATGCCATGGTGCAGCAGGGTGGTGTGGAACGACAGGATGGTGCTTTCCTGCCCGCCGTGCTGGGTGGCGCTGGATGCGAACACGCTGCCGACCTTGCCGATCAGCGCGCCCTTCATCCATAGCCCGCCAGTCTGGTCGAGGAAATTGCGCATCTGCGCCGCCATGTTGCCGAAACGCGTCGGTGTGCCAAAGATGATGGCATCATAGTCGGCAAGTTCATTGGGGGCGGCGATGGGAGCGGCCTGATCCAGTTTGATGCCCGCCTTGCGCGCCGCTTCTTCCGGCATCAACTCAGCCACACGCTTGACGGTGACTTCCATATCCGCCACCTCGCGCGCGCCTGCGGCAACCGCTTGCGCCATGGTTTCGATGTGGCCATAGCTTGAGTAATACAACACCAGCACTTTCGTTGTCTTCATATTCATCTCCTAGTGTGTAGATTGCAGGGTGGGGGTTATTTCTTTTTCATCGTCGCTTCAATTTGTGTGCATAGCGTCTTCAGTATCTTGATGCGCGCAAAATTCTTGTCGTTGGCTTCCACCAGCGTCCATGGCGCAATTTCGGTGCTGGTGCGATCCACCATGTCGCATACGGCATGTTCATACTCACCCCATTTCTTGCGGTTGCGCCAGTCTTCCTCGGTGATCTTGAAGCGCTTGAAGCCGATTTTTTCGCGTTCCTTGAAGCGCCTGAGCTGTTCCTCCTTGCTGATAGCGAGCCAGAATTTGGCTACCACGATATTGTGGCGCGCCAGTTGCGCCTCGAAATCGTTGATCTCGCTGTAAGCGCGCATCCAGTCCTCCTTCGAGCAAAAGCCCTCGACGCGTTCGACCAATACACGGCCATACCAGGAACGGTCAAAAATAGTCAGCCGCCCGCGCCGCGGAATATGCCGCCAGAAGCGCCACAAGTAGGGTTGGGCACGCTCTTCCTCGGTGGGGGCGGCAATCGGGACAGTATTGTAACAGCGGGCATCCAGCGCGCCGGTAATGCGGCGGATGGCACCGCCCTTGCCTGCGGCATCGTTACCCTCAAACATGGCAATCACGGTGATGTCCTTGAACCTCGGGTCGCGCGTCAACAGGGCGAGCTTGCCCTGGTATTTTTCCAGTTCGGACAGGTATTTCTTCTTGTCGATTTTCTGGCTTAGATCCAGTGTCTTGAGAACATCCAGCCGGTCTATCGAAGGAAGCGGCGGCGGTGCAAAAATCTCTGTTGTTTTTTTGCCTGCTTCCGCCAGGCGTTTTTGAATTGCATCAAGAATCACCTTGCCCACAGTCATGCTGCGGTAGCGGGCATCAAAGCCCTCGACAATGATCCACGGCGCTTCAGCCGTGCTGGTGTGACGGATGACGCTTTCATTTACGACACGGAATTTGTCATACATCTTGAAATGTTTCCAGTCACGCTCGGTGACGCGCCAGCGCGTCTTCGGGTCTTTCTCGAGAAGCTTCAGGCGCTTCTCCTGCTTGTCTTTGGACAAATGCAACCAGAATTTGAGGACCAACGCGCCTTCTTCTGTCAGCATTTTTTCCAGGCGCTTGGCGCGTTCCAGGCTCTGGTCAAGATCGGCTGTCTTGGTGACGCCCATCACGCGGTTGAGAATCGGCCACGTATACCATGAGCCGAGAAACACGCCGACCCTGCCTTTAGGAGGCAGAGAGCGCCAGAATCGCCACATCATCGGGCGCTCCAGCTCTTCATCGGATGGCTCGCCCATACCGTGGGTCTGGACAAAACGCGGATCCATCCATTCGTTGAGCAGGTTGACGGTTTCGCCACGCCCCGCGCCATCCAGGCCGCCAACCAATACAATGACCGGAAACTTGGCCAGCTTTGCCAAATCAAGTTGCGCATCAAGCAGCGCCTCGCGCAGCTTGGGAACTTCCGCATCGTAGGTAGCCTTGTCTATCTTGTGTCCGAGTTCCGCTGATTCAAACATGAAGGTCTCCTTGGATAAAGGTTACAAATGTTCCGGCGCGATGACGAGGCGTAGCGAGGTCTGGTAATCGCCTTCGCGCGTGCGGCGGCTAAACCACCATACCGCCCCTTTTTTTATGCTCCAGTAATCCGCACGTCCGGTCATCAGTAGCGCCGCAACTTCGCCCAGCGCCGGTTGGTGGCCGACAATCAACACGGTATCTTCGCTATCCGGCCATCCAGCCGCTTTAAGCATTGCTTCTGGCAGTGCGCCTGGCCCAACGTTTGGATCGGTGATGAAATGGTTGGTGAAAGCCTGGGCGGTTTGCTGGGTGCGCTTTGCAGGGCTGGCCAGAACGCGAGTGTCATGCGGCAAAGTAGCGCGCAGGAAGGTTGCCATCTTGTCGGCTTGTTTCTCGCCCTTTGCGGTAAGCCTCCGCGCGTTATCGGGTACGCCATCCTCCGCCTCGGCGTGACGCCACAATACCAGTTCCATGACTTTCTCCCGCACCAAAACTTACAATGCGCAGGATATACCGTATATACTGTTTTTGCCATACCTTGAATAAGGAGTTCAGCATGACCACCAAGAGCGCCACCGCCAAACATAAGAATGCCACTGCAAAACCGGCTGCCGCTGGGAAGAAACTCAAGAAGGCAAATAAAGCCAATGACAACAAGACGGGTGAGAAGACAAGAGTAATTCGCGACAGTTTCACCATGCCGCAAAATGACTACGCAAAAATAGGCAAACTCAAGCAGGCGTGCCTGCAAGCAGGAATACATGTCAAAAAAAGCGAATTGTTGCGCGCCGGCCTGCACGCATTAGGCAAGCTCAGCGTGCCGCAGTTGAAACAGGCGATTGCCGGAATGGAACAGATCAAGACCGGACGCCCCCTGAAGAAGGCCAAGGCTTAGGAAGAGGCGATTATTGATCTTTACATAATCCACGACACATATGCCGTCATCAATTATGCAAGCCTCAAAAATGGGCTTTTTTGATAATTTAATTTTGGTGCTTTTAAAAACCATCTGCTCGTGCTGAATTTATAGAAGCGCAATTTGTTGAGGCGCACTTAAATATGCGGCTCGTTCAACCCGAAGGAGGCACCATGAAAACAATTTTACGCATCACCCCGGTTTTGGTTTTTGCACTGCTGCTCTCCGCCTGCAGCACCACCATTCAGGTGGGGAATGATTTTGACGCAGCCGCTTTTACAAACAAGATCGAACGCGGCATCACCACCCGGGACCAGGTCCGCTCCTGGTTTGGCTCCCCGACCAATACGGGAGTCAGCATGGAAACCGACGGCAGGAGCTTTGATGAATGGACATATTATTTCGCGGCAGGCAGGTTGCCGAACATGTCAAACCCGAACATGAAACTGCTGCAAATAAAATTCGACAGGCAGGGTGTGGTGCAAGGCTACAACTTGTCCACCTCCGGCCAGTAATGTTATCTACCTGGTTTGCTGCAATGGGATTCCGTGGATCGCTGGCTCCACCCGGTCTTCTCACGGAAAGAGACATCAGGAGATTCAGACAGGGTGACCTGGATGTGCTTCCCACAGCACCAGGTAACCATTAACCATCTTGCCACGTTCCATGCGCAGCTGTGTCGCCGCCATTTCCCTAATCTGGAAACCATTGGCGGAAGCAAGCCTGGTCATATAGCCTGGCGAATGGGAGTAGCGGCCAGTGCTCTCCAGTTGATATTCCTGTTGAATGTCTTGACTGGCTTCTTCGTTTGGCAACGCCTCAAGAGTTTCGATAGAAAACGCAAAGAACCCGCCCTGGCAAAGCAGCCTTTTAATTTCGCTTATAACCTCATCGAGCTTGCCTAAATATATAAACACGTCAGCAGCAATGATTACGTCGTAGCTTGAAGCCTTTTCAGCCCGCATCATCGTCAGCAAGTCCAACCGTTCCAGCCGCTGGTATAAGTTTCGCGCATGGGCTTTTTCCAGCATCTTGGCGGAGAGGTCTACGCCGACCAGTTGCCGCGCAAGCGGTGCGATTGCGGAACCGACCAAACCTGTTCCGCATCCCAGATCCAGAACATTCCATTTTCCGGCAAGCGTTGTCGCATGTCGCTTAACAAGCGCCACCAATTTTTCCGGAGCATCGTAATTAAGCACATGCAGCAAATGCGTATCAAACTTGTCGGCGTAACTATCGAACAATCTTTCGACATATTGGGCCGGGGGGCGTTCAGCATTGCTCCCGGTCAGTGCTGCAATCATGTATCTGGCCACATCATTCCCGGGCGTCAGCCGGATTAGTTGTTGATAACAAACCAAGGACTCATTCAGCTTGCCTTGCTTCATCAATACCACACCCAGAGCGTCATATGTACTGGCATGATCCGGCCTGATCTGCAACGCCTGCCGGTAGCTGGCCTCAGCCTCTTCCAGCCGTCCCAAGTCGTCGAGGACATTACCCAGGTTGTAATGCGCCTCGAAGTAATCAGATTTGATTCGTAGCGCCTGCCAGTAACTGTCTACTTCCTCGCCCAACCGACCCATCTTGTGAAGGATGGTGCCCAAGTTGCAATAAGCGTCAGCATAATCCGGCCTGATCTGCAACGCCTGCCGGTAGCCGGCCTCAGCCTCTTCCAGCCGCCCCAAGCCGCCGAGGGCATTGCCCAGGTTGTAATGTGCCTCGGAGTAATCGGAATCGGTTCGTAGCGCCTGCCGGTAACTGTCTGCTGCCTCGGCCAATCGACCCATCTTATGAAGGGCGATACCCAGGTTGTTGTGCACCAGGGCAAAAGCGGGCTTGATCTGCAACGCCTGCCGGTAGCTGTCTGCTGCCTCGGCCAATCGACCCATCTTATAAAGGATGGTGCCCAGCTTGTTGTGAGCCAGGGCAAAAGCGGGCCTGATCTGCAACACCCGCCGGTAACAGGCTTCGGCCTCGTCCATCCGGCCAAGATCGCTGAGAGTGATGCCTAGGTTGTAATGCGCCTCGGAGTAACCTGAATTGATTCGTAGCGCCTGCCGGTAACTGTCTGCTGCCTCGGCCAATCGGCCCATCTTGTGAAGAGTGATACCCAGGCTGTTGTGCGCCAAGGCAAAAGCGGGCCTGATCTGCAACGCCCGCCGGTAACTGGCCTCAGCCTCTTTCACCCTGCCAAGACCGCTGAGGGCGTTGCCCAGATTGCTATGTGCATCGACATCATTAGGCAAAAATTTCGTGGCATTCTGCAATGCAGCCAGGCCATCCTTGCCCTGCATCTGGAGGGATGCGCCCAATAAATTCCAGACAAATCCGGATTCCGGATACTTCTCAAGCAGCAAGCGCGCTCGGCCCTCCAGCTCTGCAAGGCGTCCGGCGTTAAACAAGGCTTCAAGCTGGTTGCATTCGGCTGCGGTGGGCGCCGCTTTCTTCCCGGCAACTTTAGGCTTGGCGGATTCGTACCATTCCATGCAGCATTTTTCAAATGTCTTTCCGCTGCCACAGGGGCACGGGGCGTTTCTTTCCGGTTTCATGCGCGCCTTCTTTTAATCTCGCTGAGTCGAATTCCCCGCCACTTGCGATGCACGGTTAGGCCAAGCAAAGAATTAACACCCCGTCCCAGGAGGCGGTGTCGTTCATCCCTAGAAAATAGCTGTAACCCAGTCAGCATGTTGATATAGCCTGGGAATATAGAATCTGTTTAATGAAATTCCTCGATCCCTCAAATCGCACGTTGCCATTCCAGGATGGAACAGCGGAATAGCTGCGGTTTAGCCCGGGTTGAGCGGCTGGCTGGCGAGTTCCAGCAACAACATGGCCTGTGCGTTCGGTACGGCGCGGCGAGTGGCCTTCTGGCGATAGTGGCCGTCTGCATCCATTTCCCATGCATTGCCATTGTCTTGCAGATAAATCTTCAAGCCTTCTTCGATCACGCGCTTCTTCAATTTTTTGTCGAGCACCGGGAAACATACTTCGATGCGGCGGAAAAAATTCCTGTCCATCCAGTCTGCGCTGGAAAGGTAAACGTCATGCTTCAGGTTATTGCGGAAGTAGAATACACGTGTATGTTCGAGGAAGCGGCCGACTATCGAGCGCACGCGGATGTTTTCAGATAGGCCCGGCACACCGGGGCGCAACGCGCATACGCCGCGCACGATGAGATCCACTTTCACCCCGGCTTGCGAGGCTTCGTATAGCGCCATGATGATTTCCGGTTCCAGCATTGCATTCATCTTGGCGATGATCTTTGTTGTCTTGCCTGCCTGGGCGAGCCTGGTCTCGTTGCGGATGGCGCTCAGCACCTGGCTGTGCAATGTGAACGGCGATTGCCACAGGTGGCGCAGCTTGCCTGCTTTGCCCAGGCTGGTGAGCTGGTTGAATACTTCATTTGCGTCGGCGCAGATTTCCTCATTGGCGGTAAACAGGCCGAAGTCGGTATAAAGCCGCGCGGTGCGCGGATGGTAGTTGCCGGTGCCCAGGTGCACGTAGCGGCGCAGTTTTCCGTCCTCGCGCCGCACCACCATCAGCATCTTGGCGTGCGTCTTGTGGCCGACCACGCCATACACCACATGCGCGCCCGCCTCCTCCAGCTTGCTGGCCCAATTGATATTGGCTTCCTCATCGAAACGCGCGAGCAGCTCCACCACCACGGTCACTTCCTTGCCGAGATGTGTAGCGGCGATCAGCGATTCCATCAGTACTGAGTCCACACCGGTGCGATACACCGTCTGCTTGATGGCAACCACGCTGGGGTCGGTGGAGGCCTGCTGGATAAAATCGATAATCGGTTTGAATGATTGGAAAGGGTGGTGCAGCAACACGTCACCCTTGCGGATTACCTTGAACATGTCCGCACCCTTCTTTTGCAACACGGCGGGCACCCCGGGCGAGAATGCCGGAAACTTCAGGTCATCGCGCTCCACCCGGCCTGGAATGTCCATCAGGCGCACCAGATTGACCGGCCCATCCACACGGTACAGGTCGCCAGGCTCCAGGTTAAATTGCTGCAGTAGGAATTCAGCCACTTGCGGTGTGCAATTGTCGGTAACCTCAAGGCGTACCGCATTGCCGAAGTGGCGGTGCGGCAACTCACCCTGCAGGCTGACACGCAGGTTTTTCACTTCTTCTTCATCCACGAACAGGTTGCTGTTGCGCGTCACGCGGAACTGGTGGCAACTCAGCACTTCCATGCCGCTGAACAGGTCGCCGACATGTGCATGCAAAATAGAAGAGAGAAAAACAAACCCGTGCGCGCAGCCGCTGATTTCCGGGGGCAACAGAATGGTGCGCGGCAGCACGCGCGGCGCCTGCACGATGGCCTTGGCGGTATTGCGCCCGAAGGCGTCCTTGCCTTGCAGCTCCACCGCAAAATTCAGGCTCTTGTTGAGCACGCTCGGAAAGGGATGCGAGGGGTCAAGCCCGATGGGGGTCAGTACCGGCATCACTTCATTGAAAAAAAATTCCTTTACCCAGGCGCGCTGCGCATCATTCCATTTTGTGCGGCGCAGGAAGCGAACGCCTTGTTTGTCGAGGGCGGGCAAAAGCCCATCGTTGAGCGCCTGGTACTGCCGCGTTACAAGCTGGTGCGCCTGCTCGCGCACCAGCTTCAGGGTTTGGTGCGCGTCCATCCCATCCGGCCCGGACGGGATGCCTGTGAGGCTGATCTGCTCCTTCAGTCCGGCAACACGTATCTCGAAAAACTCATCCAGGTTACTGCTGACGATGCACAGGTATTTCAGCCGTTCCAGCAGCGGAACGCTGGGGCTTTCCGCCTGCGCCAGCACACGCCGGTTAAACTCCAGTTGCCCCAGTTCACGGTTGAGGAAATTCTGTGCCGGAAATTTTTTGACCACTATGCGAATGACCTTGGGTTATTTAGGATTGCAAATTGAAAACAATACCCATCACTTCAAAACATGCGTAGTAGTTTTTGATTGCTAGTGGCGTGGAGGCACGTAATTGGCGGGCATCTGCGCGCCTTCGCCGAAGAAGTAATCTTCCATTTGCCGGGCCAGATATTTGCGCGCCTGCGCATCGGAGAGGTTGAGGCGATTTTCATTCACCAGCATGGTCTGAAACCTGATCCATCCCTGCCATGCCTCCTTGGAAACATTCTCGAAAATCCGCTGACCCAGCGGACCGGGGTAAGTTGGGCGATCCAGACCTTCCGCTTCGCGCCCGAGTTTTACACATTGCACCATTCTTGCCATTTTGTTTCTCCAGATAAATTAGGGATTGCTGATTATGACAGATTCAACCCCCACCCTACCCCTCCCCCTGCAAGGGGAAGGTTGGGATGTGAGTAGAAGAAGCAATGCCACGCTGCACGCTGAATAGTAATTGTTCATCACAAAGCCTTTACAAACACCTTGGAGCGCCGCTGGTAGTTGTACAGGTTTTTTTTCTGCGCGGGCAGCTTCTCTATGCCGGTTTCCTTGAAGCCGCGCTCGACAAACCAGTGGGCGGTGCGCGTGGTCAGCACAAACAACTTGCGCAAACCCAGTGCCTGCGCTTCTGCAGCAATATGCTTGAGCAGCGCGTCGCCGTAGCCGTGGCGGCGGTAAGCAGGCTGCACCGCGAGGCAGGCCAGTTCACCCGAAGCCTCGTCGGCAAACGGGTACAACGCGGCGCAACCGATGATGCGGTGGTCGTGCTCCATCACCACGAAACGGCTGATTTCGCGCTCGAGCAGTTCGCGGCTGCGCCGCACCAAAATACCTTCTTCCTCCAGCGGCCTTAACAGTTGCAGGATGCCGCCGACATCATTGATGGTGGCGTCACGCAACGTATTGAGCGTGGTTTCAACCACCATGCTGCCGATGCCGATGTCGGAAAATAATTCCTGCAGGATCGCGCCATCCACATGGCGGCTGATCAGGTGCGCACGCGCCACGCCTTCCTCGCAGGCATGCACCGCGCAAGGCAGGAACAGGCCGACATCGTCCGGCAGCTTGCGCTTGCCGGAAAGCACGGCGTTCGCCTGATCCACGGTCAGTTCGCGCAGCAACTCGCCTTTCTTGTCCAGCACACCATCGTGATCCATCAGGAAAATCAGCTTGTCTGCATCCAGCGCGATGGCGGTCTGTGTCGCCACATCTTCGAGGGTGAGGTTGAACACCTCACCGGTGGGCGAATAACCCAGCGGGGAAAACAGCACCACCTCGTTGTGGCCAAGCCTGTCCTTGATTGCGGTCACGTCCACCTTACGCACGCCGCCGGTGTGCAACAAGTCCACCCCGGCGATCACTCCCATCGGCTGCGCCGTGATGAAGTTGCCCCCTGCCACGCGGATATCGGCGTTCGCCATCGGCGAATTCGCCAGCCCCATGGACAGCAACGCCTCGATTTCCACACGCACCCGCCCCACCGCTTCCTTCACGCATTGCATGGTCTCCGCATCGGTCAGGCGGATGTTCTGGTGATAGCGGTCCTCGATGCCGCTACGCGCCAGGTGCTGCTCGATCTGCGGCCGTGCGCCATGCACCAGCACCAGCCGCACGCCCAGGCTGGCAAGCAGGTTGAGGTCGTGGGTCAACCCGATAAACTTGCCGTCCGCCACCACTTCGCCGCCAAAAGCGACCACGAAAGTGCGCCCGCGGAACGCATTGATATAAGGCGCGACGGAACGGAACCAGGCGACGAATTCGGCAGGAGGCACTGAACTATATGGCATATATTTGTCTACATTGTTGACAGGTTGCTTGGCCAATTGCTTGGCAGCGATGGCAAATGATGCCATGAATAACATATTTTTTGCATAATTTGTGACATTGGGATTGTGCAAATGAGTAACTGTTTCAGTATATTGC
>JAHFRC010000091.1:0-1185 GCA_023259015.1 Nitrosomonadales bacterium
CGCCCCTGGCATCGACCACACGCATGTGGCATACGTCGAACATGCCGCAGTCGTTGCGCACCTGGTGGTGCTCATCGATCTGCGAGCCGTAATTCACCGGCATGTCCCAGCCGCCGAAGTCGACCATCTTTGCGCCCATGGCGCGGTGTGCTGCATTGAGCGGGGTTTGCTTGAGAGCCATATTTGCCTTTTAAAATGAAAAGGGCGCGGCACATTAACGTGCTGCGCCCCATCTGTCCTTGATACCTGAGAGATTACGACGGATGTCGCGTGCCCCTTCGGTGGCCAGCTACCCCTCTCCCCATCCCTCTAGGTAAAACAACTAGCCATTCGACTAAGCTGCTAAACCCCGCAGCTAAGTCGCTGGTTATCCCATTAAATGGGCGAGGGGGACAAAGACTCGCTACGCGAGTTTAATGTAATTGGCGCTCTCCAGATTTGCCTGTTCCTAATGGTTCTTTGGCCTGAGCGGTTACGGGTGTTGCGCCTTCGGCGGTGCGCCTTTGCTGCCAGGCGGCACGCTCTCCCAATTGGTCTAAACGGCAGGGCGAACTATACCGGAAGAGGGGGGATAGCAGCAACTCAAAGGTGTTTGTTTGCCCGTAGCGCTCCAAAACCGGAAATAAAACAAAGTCCGGCATCATGCCCTTAGCCGATACCACAATAGCCCTATAGCCTCATGTATGAAAATCGAGCTGTCACGCAAGCCGCCTGCACTTGGAATAAAACTGAGCAGGTCGGTCCGAAAACGGGTGGTAAAGGCGGTGGGGGCAGGGATAACGTCAAATCCGGCAGCCTGGAACGCCAGAACCGAGCGCGGCATATGCCAGGCGTGGGTGACCAGATAGATGCGTTTGATCCCGGCATGTTGCAACACCTGGTAGCTATGGCGCGCATTCTCCAGCGTGTTGTCAGATGTGTCTTCGGTCCAGCGGACCGGGATTTTGAATTCCTGTTCCAGCACCGCCTGCATCTGGTGCGCCTCTGAAGTGCTGTTGCCAAGCGGCTTGCCGCCGGTGGCCAGGATGGGTTTGCCGGTTTCGCGCTGCAGCCTTGCGGCATAGCGCAAGCGCGTCAGCGTAGATCCGCTCACCGTATCCATCCCGTATTCCGGTGCGTTGAAATAAGTGCCGCCACCCAGCACTACAATGGCATCGGCAGGCTGCGCTTGCGTATCAACTTTCC
>JAHFRC010000091.1:1285-4446 GCA_023259015.1 Nitrosomonadales bacterium
TCACCTTGGCGGTGAGCCACGCATCCACACCGGGATATTGCCGGATACCGATGGCAAGCGTAATGGCGCTTACCAACAACAGCGTATCCGTTACGTGCGGGACAACTTTCACCCAGCGCTGGCGCAACATGGGCGATCCCTGCATCAACCACACTCCACGCAGGAAAAATAGTGCGTAGCTGGCAGCCACGCAAGTGACGTGAATGATTTTTACTGTGAGCAGGTTCATAAATTCATGGGCGCGGATTCACGTGTGTGCAATCCGCCTTGCT
This sequence comes from Nitrosomonadales bacterium, assembly GCA_023259015.1. GTDB lineage: Bacteria > Pseudomonadota > Gammaproteobacteria > Burkholderiales > Gallionellaceae > CAITJF01. The sequence goes on from JAHFRC010000091.1 coordinate 1,558, forward strand.
GTTAAAATGTACCAATGCTAGTGGGGCGCTGGTGCGGAAAACATCGAGTAGTTATCTGGCAGAAACGATTGCGGCGCCGCTGGTCGGGTTAATAAATCATAGTGAATCCAAAACTCCCACCCGGCCAATGGCTGATTGCCGACTCCGACACCATACGGGTTTTATTTTAAAAGCTATTTCCGGATGCTGCAAGCACAGACAAGGCTCTGTGCACAAATGCGAGAATCCAACTATATACGTGTAAAGCGTAAAAATTTTGAGGGCGAACATAGACGTTATGCTAAAAACAGCATTTATCAGGCAGTTCCTGGGACTCCTGCTGGTATGTTTGGCCATGGCATTCCTGCATGGCTGCAAGCTGCAGGAAGCGCAGCAGTTCAAGTCTACCGATATTACCGGTATCGATTCCGGGAAGGATTTCCGGCTGACAGATCATCTCGGGCAGCAACGGACTTTGTCCGACTTCAAGGGTAAGGTAGTAGTGCTGTTTTTCGGGTACACGCATTGCCCAGAGGCTTGCCCGAATACGCTGTCAGAGCTTGCGCTCGTTATGAAGCGTCTCGGCCCCGATGCCGACAAGGTGCAGGTCCTGTTCGTAACCCTGGATCCCGAACGCGATACCCCGTCGATCTTGTCCCAATACATCCCGTCGTTTAACCCGAAATTTATTGCGCTCTATGGCACGCCGCAACAAACTGCCGCGACCGCGAAAGAATTCAGAATTTTTTACAACAGGGAGCCCGGGAAAAGTCCCGGCTCCTACACACTGGATCATTCCGTCGGAACCTATATTTACGACCCGTCCGGAAAATTGCGCCTGCATGGGAGCTATGGACAAGGCGCCGATGCACTCGTCCATGACATCAAGCTGCTGCTTAATTCATAGCGGTCATTGATCTGACAAACAGCATGTGCAACTGCCCTGCGCATTGGTCGTCACGCAAAATTATTTTTCCATTCGCGTAACGCGGCGAATACCGCCACTTCATTGCCGGACACAAGGTTCAGGCCTGTTTGTCGTTCCACGTTGCGAATGATTTCCTGCACAGTACAGCGCAGAAAAGGGTTGGTAGATTTTTCCAGTGCAATGGTTGAAGGCAGCGTGGGGTACCCTGCGGCACGCAGCGCGCCAGCATCTTCCTGGCGTTGTTTGAGTTGCATATTGCCCGGCTCGCAAGCCAGGGCGAAACGGATATTGGCTTCGGTGTATTCGTGCGCGCAGTACACTTTTGTTTCATCGGGCAGATTTGCCAACCGTTGCAGGGAATGAAACAGTTGCGCTGCTGTTCCTTCAAACAGCCTGCCGCAACCGCAGCCAAACAGGGTATCGCCGCAGAACACGCCGCCCGCGCCCAGATAGGCGATATGCCCACGCGTGTGCCCAGGGATGTCGAGCACATCCAGCCGGATCCCCAACTCCGGAATTTCCACCACACTGGCTTCGCCGACAGCGCGGCTGAGGCAGGGAATGTCTTCCTGTTGCGGCCCATACACCGGCGCGTTGTATACTTGCGCCAGTTCGCAGATACCGCCGACATGGTCGCCGTGGTGGTGGGTGCACAGGATGGCGGCAAGCCTGAGCCTGTGTCCGTCCAGATAAGCGCGCACTGGCGCGGCTTCACCCGGATCGACCGCAACGGCATGCTGCCGGTCATGCAGCAGCCAGATATAGTTATCCTTGAATGCAGGTATGGGAATGATGTTGAGCACGCAATATCCGTTTCTTGTTAAATCATATTTGAGTGAAGCCAGCCCGTATGCCAACTGCTAATACACTTGCCGATTGGTTTGCCACGACACAGGGACAGTATCTGCTGGCCCGTGAGCAGGCATTTTTCGATCACAGTGTAGCCGATATTTTTGGTTTCAATGCGCTGCAACTGGGATTGCCCGAACATGAGTTTCTGCGCACCAGCCGCATGCCGTTGCGTGTAATGGCCGGGAATGAAGCGGGTGTGCAAGTGCGGGCGGATGTGGATGAACTGCCGTTTGAATGCGGCAGCCTAGACTTGGTACTGTTGCCGCACGTCCTGGAATTTAACGCGCACCCGCACCCTATTTTGCGCGAGGCCGAGCGTATATTGATGCCGGATGGAACGCTCCTCATTAGCGGTTTTAATCCCCGCAGCCTGTGGGGCTTGCGCAGGGCGCTCGGCTCAAAAACCGGTTATCCGTGGAATGGCGACTTCATTGCCTTGCCGCGCCTGAAGGACTGGTTGGCGCTGCTGGGGTTCGAGGTCGTGGCAGGACGCTTTGCCTGTTATGTGCCGCCATTCACCAACCCCGGATGGTCAAACCGCCTGCGCTTTATGGAACCGGCGGGTGATCGCTGGTGGGCCGTGTGTGGCGGGGTATATTTTTTGCAGGCGATCAAAAGAGTGCCGGGCATGCGTCTGATCAAGCCGCGCTGGAACGAAGGGCTGGTGGGCAAACTGTTACCGGCAGCGCCCAAACTGAACCGGGAAGTGCCGCAACGCACAAAATCCGAACCCCAGTAATTCTAATTCTGTTTCATGCAAGGCCAGTGAGAATTGAATTCTCCCGGCAAAAAACAAAGCCAGCTAACGCTGGCTTTGTTTTTACTGCTTTCAGCCTGCTCTTAGTGAGACAAGCCAGCGATAAACTCCGCAATTTTCTTGATCTGTGCATCATCCCAACCCGAACCGCCCTTTGGTGGCATACCGCCCATTTTCCAGCCAAGGTCACCACCTTTGGTGATGCTGGCTGCGATCTTGGTGGCAGCATCATGGTCGCCCTTGTACTTGGCAGCCACATCATTCCATGCCGGACCAACAACTTTCTTCTCGATGCTGTGGCACATACCGCACTTACCCTTGGCATCGGCCGGCATATCTGCTGCCAATGCTGAACCCGCAACCATCAGACCTG
>JAHFRC010000049.1 GCA_023259015.1 Nitrosomonadales bacterium
GACACGATAGCGCTTTTGTTTGACCTGATAATTTTGAATCCATCCATTCCGAACACCTCTTGTCAACGCGCAATGATCGATTAGTTAATTATGGACGATCTATTTGATGCAATAGTCATGGGTGTGGCTGGTCTGATTGATCAGGCGAACCAGATACTTGCCCATCTGATACCCCCTGCATTCCATATCTCTTAACGCGCTCGTTATGAGCGCATCCATATAACTGTATCGCAAACAGGTTCATATCGAATTGCATTGGCTGGTACTTGCTTTCAGCGCCATTGTATTGGCTTGAGTAGCATAAGACAGCGATTTATTCTGACGGAACCTGAGGCGTCTTGCTTCTTATTGATCTTTACATAATTCACGACACACACGCCGCCATTCCCGCGAAGGCGGGAATCCAGTGGGTTTAAACAAAAGGCATTTTTGCCTTGCTGGATTCCCGCCTTCGCGGGAATGACGCGGCAATTTTATTATTTTCCAGATTCCATTCTGGAAGATGCAGTGCTGTCACCAATTATGTAAGCCTCAATAGAAGGCGCCGAAAATATTTGGATGACTGGCTTATCGCCCAGCAACAAAGAAACTGGTGGTATGAAGTACACCTGTTGGAGAACGAAAAACCGAGGAAAATCAATTTCATGATGCTTGCTTCCATCACACCCCACCCCAACCCTTTATTCGTGAGGGGGTACGGGTACGCCAGTGGGTTTTCCGTTGCTGCGCAACGGCCTTTTCGCAGTCCGGAGGGGGGCAGCGAGCCTCACGTTAAATTAGGCGCCCAATCTCATTTGTTTTAAGGGAGTTCCCTGACAATGCGGAACCCGACCCTAGGGCTGTCTTGGTGAAAATTTGGGGCTCCAGTGCGCTTCGTTGCTCTTTCGTCATCTGGCCCGTTGGCCCAAGAGCCGCCACGAAGATCTCGCCCCGGGGGGTCGTGAAACCATGCACGTCCATCCTTGGGAGCACCGGTGTAGGTGTGTTCTGCTGTGTCCAATATCCATTCTATGACGTTGCCACTCATGTCATACAGGCCAAAGGCATTCGGCTGTTTCTGCGCCACGGGATGTGTTTTAAAGAAACTATTAGCGTTGTACCACGCCACGCTGTCAATATTATCGCTACCACAGTATTCCTGCTGCTCACCCGCGTGACAGGCGTATTCCCATTCGGCTTCACTTGGCAGGCTGTAGGATTTGCCGGTTTTTTTGTTAAGTAGCCTGATGAATTCCTGAGCCTCGATCCAACTAACACCATCCACCGGGCAGTCGTCGCCACATGAGTAAAAGTAGCTGGGGTTGTAGCCCATAACCGCTTTCCATTGCCCTTGCGTCACTTCCGTCTTGCCCATCGCAAAGGCTTTGCGGATAACTACGATATGCAATGGCTTTTCCATTACATTATTGTGCGAACCCATCTCGAAAGCGCCAGGAGGAATGATGACCATCTCGGGGCAGTTATCGCAGTCACGGAAGGTTTTGCCGGGTATCATACCCTGCACTTGGGTTTCCTGCGCTTGGGCAAAAGCGGATGCAAGCAACCCCCAAAGGGCAAATAAAAAGACCAGATATATTTTCACTATAGAATTTCCAGCATGAAAAACAGTTACCGCAGATTGCCTATTTTTTGACCCAAGGTCAACTCCAGGGCAATCCGGTCACGCTCAAGCAGTATAGCTGATGCTGACGTTCCGCTCGCCCAGCAATTTATTCAACCCACACACCAAATCGCCGTGCAGTGTGACGCTCCACTCTTCACCCAGCCTCAATTGGGCATCGGTCATGGCATTCCGGTAGCGAATCACCACCGGACATTTCCCGTCGCGGTAGGGGGTAAGCAGTTCTTTCAGGCGGGCCACGCCGATGTAATTGTCTGACGAGATGGCGAGCTCCAGGCGCTTGGCAAAAGTGGAACGCGCCGAGGCCAAGTCGAACAATTCCTCGCCGCTGACACGCATGTTGCCGGAATATTCATCCAGGCTGGCCTTGCCGCGCACTACCAGCAGTTCGTCCTCGCGTATCCACGGGCGGCTGGCTTCGAACACTTCATTGAATACGGTCATTTCCACCTGTGCGCTGCCGTCGTCCAGTGTCACCACGCCCATGCGCCCGCGCCGCGTTTGCTGGATGCGCACGCCGGACACGATGCCCGCCAGTACGACGGACATGCTGGCGCGGCGGCCATTGCCATTTTGTTGCGGCAACATGTTGGGGTGGAGATCAATCAGGCACATCTTGATGAAATTTGCCAGTTCGGCGGCATATTCCTCATAGGGGTGGCCACTGAGGTAAAACCCCAAACTGAGTTTTTCGTTCTGCAACCGTTCGCGTACCGGCCAGTACGGCACATTGGCAAGCTGCACCGGCATCGAGACGCTCTCGTCCTCACCGAACAGGCTGTTCTGGTTGGCCGCGCGCGCCTGCTGTTCGGCGCTTCCCAGCGCGGCATCAACCGAGGCCAGCAATTGGCAGCGATGATTGGATATCGAATCGAACGCTCCACCGCGAATGAGCGCTTCGATGGCACGGCGGTTAACTACGCGCTTGTCCACGCGGCGGCAAAAATCGAACAGGTCGCGGAACGGTTTTTCTGCGCGCGCGTTGACGATATTGTTGATGGCCGCTTCGCCCGTACCCTTGATTGCACAAAGGCCATATGCGACGATTTTCACGTCCATTGGCGCAAAACGGCATTCGAACAAGTTGATGTCCGGCGGCAGGATTTTCACACCTTGCGCCAGCGTGTCGAGGTAGAAAGCATGCACCTTGTCGGTGTTGTCCATATCCGACGACAGGGTGGCCGCCATGAATGCGGCAGGATAGTGCGCCTTGAGATAGGCGGTTTGATAGGCCACCAGCGCATAAGCGGCGGCGTGCGACTTGTTGAAACCGTAGCCGGCGAATTTTTCCATCAAATCGAACAGGTCGCCTGCCTGGCTCTTCGATGTGCCGTTCTTGAGCGCGCCGTTGACGAAGGTCTCGCGGTGCAGCGCCATTTCTTCCTTCTTCTTCTTGCCCATTGCGCGGCGCAGCAAATCCGCGCCGCCCAGGCTATAGCCGCCCACCACCTGGGCGATCTGCATCACCTGTTCCTGATAAACCATGATGCCGTAGGTCTCGCGCAGTATCAGCTCCGTGGCGGGGTGGGGATAGTCGAATTTTTCCCCATGCTTGCGCCGTACAAAATCCGGGATCAAGTCCATCGGGCCGGGTCGGTACAGCGCGACCAGCGCGATGATGTCTTCGAAACAGTCCGGCTTTGCCTGTTTCAACATATCCTTCATGCCGCGCGATTCCAGCTGGAACACTGCCGTGGTATTTGCCGCCTTGAGCAGGTCATAGGTGAGCTTGTCATCCAGCGGGATTTCTTCCAGCTTGAAAGGAGCCGCGCCGCCGTTCATGCGCGCAATGTGGCGCAGGGTCCAGTCGATGATGGTGAGCGTGCGCAGGCCGAGAAAATCGAACTTAACCAGCCCGGCCAGTTCCACGTCATCCTTGTCGAATTGGCTCACCACGCTGTCGCTGCCCTCGGCGCAATACAGCGGACAGAAATCGGTGAGCTTGCCCGGTGCGATCAATACGCCGCCTGCATGCATGCCGACATTGCGCGTCAAATCCTCCAGACGCTCGCCAAGTTCGAGCAGTTCTTCCACGCCCTCTTCGCTATTGATGACGGCATTGAATTCCGGTTCCAGCTCGCGCGCTTTCCTCAGCGATACCGGCTTTACGCCTTCCAGCGGCACCAGCTTGGACAGGCGGTCGCACAGGCCGTAGGGAAAATCCAGCACGCGCCCGACATCGCGGATCACCGCTTTGGACGCCATGGTGCCGAAGGTGGCGATCTGCGACACGCTTTGCGTGCCGTATTTCTGTTTCACGTATTCGATCACGCGCTCGCGCCCGTCCTGGCAAAAATCCACGTCAAAGTCCGGCATGGAGACGCGTTCCGGATTGAGGAAACGCTCGAACAGCAATCCATAGCGCAACGGGTCAAGATCGGTGATGCCGAGGCTGTAGGCTACCAGCGAGCCGGCCCCGGAGCCGCGTCCCGGGCCGACCGGCACGCCATAGGGGAATTCTGCGGAGCGGTAGGTCTTGGCCCAGCGGATGAAATCAGCCACGATCAGGAAGTAGCCGGGAAACCCCATCTTGGTGATGGTTGCAATTTCAAATGCCAGACGTGCGCTGTATTCCGGCATCTTTGACGCGCGCACAGCCTCATCCGGGTACAACTGCAACATGCGTTGTTGCAGGCCGAGCTCGGATTCTGCGCGCAAAAAATCGTCCAGATTTTCGCCTTGGGGTGTAGCGAAATTCGGCAAGTGCGGCTTGCCCAGGCTCAAGGTAAGGTTGCAGCGCTTGGCGATTTCCACGCTGTTTTGCAATGCCTCCGGCAGGTCGGGAAACAGTGCCGTCATCTCGGCCTGGGTCTTGAAATACTGCTGCGCGGTAAACGCGCGCGCGCGGCGCTTGTCGTTCAGCACATAGCCATCGGCGATGCACACGCGCGCCTCATGCGCCTTGAAATCGTCGATGGAGAGGAACTGCACCGGGTGCGTTGCCACCACCGGCAGCCCGAGCTCCGCCGCGAGCTGCACGGTATCGCGCAGGAGCGTTTCCTCGCGCGCAAAGCCGGTGCGCTGCACCTCCAGGTAAATCCGCGAAGGAAATAACCCGGCATATTCCTGCGCAAGCTGGCGCGCAGCAGCCTTGTTGCCATTCAGCAGCGTTGCGCCAACCGCGCCGAGGTGTGCGCCGGACAAAGCAATCAGCCCGTCCGTTCCCTCGTGCAGCCATTGCTTGCGCATCTCCGGGCGGCCGCGATGCTGGTTTTCCCGGTAGGCGCGCGTGAGCAAATCGCACAGGCGCAAATATCCCGCATTGGATTGGCACAGCAGCAGCAGCCGGTGCGGCTGCTCGCGCTCCGTTTCATTGCTGATGAATGCGTCGCAGCCGATGATGGGCTTGATGCCGCTGCTGCGCGCTTCCTGGTAAAACTTGACCAGCCCGAACACATTGCTGAGGTCGGTCAGCGCCAGTGCCGGCATGGCATCCTGCTTTGCGGCAGCGACCGCTTCCGGAATGCGCACGATGCCATCGGCGATGGAGTATTCGCTGTGCAGGCGCAGGTGGATAAATGAGGGCTGTGGCATGGCGGCGGGAGTGACGGTTTCTGCGTGGATTTTACCACCGCCACTGCCATGGAAGATCGAAAGATTTATAACGCGGCCTGTTTTTGCCGGATTTATTGGAGAATGCATTCTCACGGGGCCGATCCTTGCGAGCGTGGAAAAGAAACGGCTGCTTGCTTGGGGCGCATCATTTGCCGCCTTTTGTTGATGGCATGTGGCTTTCATTTCTTGCCGGGCAGTAATGGTATGATTGCGGTCACGCAAATAAAAATATAAAGGGAGATGGAGCATGCTGTCCGAGGCCGCCGAATTTGTAATTCAGGGAAAAACCGTGGAGGGAAATGTTTTCCAGCCGGCGGATTGGGCGGAGCGTTTGTGCAACTCGTTGGCGAAGATGGGAGCGGATGGGCGCGAGATGCATTCCTCGTTTGTCCGCCCGGTGGTGTCGGATGGCATAAAGTCGGTAGTGGTGCGGGTTGCATTGCAGAAAAGCAACCCTGAGGCGTTCGAGGTGGTCAAGCGGTATATTGCGGAGAATCGTCTCATGGTGCGCTCCGGGCGAGGCAGCCGCGATGCCGAGTCTAGTGAGCCGCTTCCGGTTATTAATAAGGAGCGCCGTGATCCGAGCCGCAATATCTGGTGATTCCAATCCCATTTCATCGTTGAAACCGTGCTGGCCTTTCTAAAAGCGTGCAGCCAGTCTCGGCGGAAAATGGATTGCCCGGTTTTGTTATGGAATTGGAATAATTTTATGTATGTATTTCGAGCAGGTGGGAATGAACCTGCTTAAAGCCCTCGCCACCGTCAGCAGCCTGACGCTGGTATCGCGCATCCTGGCCTTTGTTCGCGACGTGCTGATCGCGCGTATCTTCGGCGCGGGCATGGCGACCGACGCTTTCTTTGTTGCTTTCAAGTTGCCCAACCTGCTGCGCCGCCTGTTCGCGGAGGGGGCGTTCTCGCAGGCATTCGTGCCGATTTTCGGCGAATACAAAAACCGCTGCGGGCATGATGAAACCAAGCTGCTGGTGGATCATGTCACCACCATGCTGGCGCTGATCCTGTTCGCGGTGACGCTGGTCGGCATCATCGCCGCGCCGATCCTCGTTTATATCAGCGCGCCCGGCTTCCTCAAGGATGCGGAGAAGTTCGAGCTTACCGTGCAACTGTTGCGCATCACTTCGCCATACATATTTTTTATCTCGCTGGTGTCGGTCGCGGCGGGCATCCTCAACACCTACAACAAATTCTGGGTGCCGGCCTTCGCCCCGGTGCTGCTCAACCTGTGCTTCATCGGCGGCGCGCTGTGGCTCGCGCCTTACTGCGATCCGCCGGTTACGGCGCTGGCATGGGCGGTATTCATCGCGGGCATCGTGCAACTGGCGTTCCAGATCCCGTTCCTGAAAAAGATAGGCATGTTGCCAAGCATCCGTTTCAGCCTTAAAGACGAAGGCATGAGACGCGTTATCAGGCAGATGGGCCCGGCGGTGTTCGGCGTGTCCATCGCGCAAATCAGTCTGATCATCAATACCATCTTTGCCTCGTTCCTGGTGGCGGGCAGCGTGTCGTGGCTTTATTACGCGGACCGCCTGATGGAATTCCCTTCGGGAATTCTGGGCGCGGCCCTCGGCACGATCCTGCTGCCATCGCTTTCCAAGTGCCATGCCGACAGCAATACGGCGGAATATTCCAGGCTGCTGGATTGGGGCTTGCGCTTGACCATCATGCTGACGCTGCCTGCGGCGCTGGCCCTGGGCATGATCGGCGTGCCCCTGCTGGCAACCTTCTTCCAGCATGGCGCCTTCGCCGCGCACGACGTGCTGATGACGCGCCAGGCACTGGTTGGCTACAGTGCAGGATTGATCGGTATGATCCTGGTGAAAATTCTCGCCCCCGGTTTTTACGCGCGACAGGACATCAAGACGCCGGTGAAGATCGGCATCGTCACATTACTGGCGACACAGGCGATGAACGCGCTGTTCATCGGCTGGATACAGCATGCCGGATTGGCATTGTCGATCGGCTTGGGGGCATGCCTGAATTCCGCAATCCTGTTTCATTATCTGCGCAAGCGCGGCATTTACCAGCCCGAGCCAGGCTGGGCGAAATTTTTTGTCAAGGTGGGTATCGCGCTGGCGGCCTTGGCGCTCAGCCTCTGGTTCGGCATGGGCGCCGAACAAAGCTGGCTTGACACCCATGGATGGTTGCGCATCATGCGCTTGTCGGCTTTGGTTGCCGGGGGCATCGTGGTTTATTTTGCGGTGCTGGGAGCGATGGGGTTCCGCCCGAAAGATTTTTCCAAGCGGGTGGTGAATTAATGGGGTAGTTTCTGCATGTGCGGGTAAAACGAAAATAAAATGCCAGCAAATGCCATCAGGAAAACAGGGAATAAATTTGATGTGATCGCCGATGTTCTAGCCACCCTGCGAGGCCGATTTCAAGATGGTGTTTCGACAGCGTGCCCACATGATTTACCAAGGCATGTGCCTTGACAAAATATTAAAAAATATGACACATAACAAACACTTAACTGTTTCATGCCGCTTGCGGTGCAGGGGTGATAAGATAAGTCAACATGACATTGCGGAATTGAGTTGTTTTTCATGCAGACACTGGAAGTCTAATGTGAAGGAGTGGGTGTGATGGCTATTACTCTCGACAGCATGACGCGGATTGCGATGATGAACCAAAACTCCGGCTTCTCGGCGGCAACGGGAGCAAGCCGTGCAACGGACGCATTTGCCTTGGCAACCAAACGAGTTGAGCAGAAACTTGATGCCACAAATGTACAGCTATCGGCATTTGGCCAGATCAATTCCGGTTTTGCCAATGTGCAATCCGCGAGCAAGGATTTATCCGACCCCAAAAAAACCGGCACGGCCACTGATGTCGAGAAGGCGGTGCAGGCGTTTGCCGCCGCTTATAACAATGCTGCAAATGCTGTTTCAACCGCAATTAATGGCACGGGCAAGGAAGGCGGTGCATTGGCCAATGATATTCATGCGCGCTTTGCGGCTAACGACCTGAAAAATATTGTGGCGAATGACGGCAATACAGCGGATCTGAAGAAGATTGGCATCAGCGTAAACAAGGATGGAACGATGTCAGTCGATACCAAGGCGCTACAGAGTGCAATGCAGGCTAACCCGAATGCTGTCAAGGACACTCTCTCCAGGATAGGCCAGCAAGCGGAGCAGATATCGACGAAGGACATGGCAAAAACCGGCTCTGTCGGACGAGCTGTCAATACCCTGAGCAGCCGCGCCAAGGACCTGGAAGCGCAAGCTGCGGAACAGCAGAGGCTCGCCTCTGCTTCGCAGATGGCTGTCCAGCAGCAATCGGCAAGGTTTGGCAATGCATCAGACAGCATAGCGGCCTACTTGCAGATGTTTTCCCTCTGAATATTGGGGGCGTTGAGGTGATGACGGGCGTGGCCGCAGTCACTTTTTGTTGTAACGGGTCAATACCAAAGGAGTCACGTAGCTGGCTATTGTATGATGTTTGAAGGGATGTGACGTGGACATTTCTTTTAATACCGCTCTTCCTCCTGTTGTTACTTCTAGCCGTTCCGGCAATGGGGCGGCGGGGTTTGCTCAAGCGGCGCCCGCCATTCTTGACCAAACTCTGCCAAAAACGAATACATCCAGTTCCATTCCTTTGCAGACAGATACATCCGGGGCGCAGGAAACCCGTGAAGCCATCTCCGCGAATCAACTCGACCAGGCAATCAGGCAGGTAAACAACGCCTTCAATCAGAAGGGGCAGAACCTGTACGCGTCATTTGAAAAGGACAAGATTACGGGAATAAATGTGGTAAAAATCGTGGAAAAGAAAACCAATGAAATAATCCGTCAGATGCCGCCAAAGGAAATAGTTGCACTTGCCCAATCCCTTGCGGTTCCGCATGGATGGCGGGGCCAGTTGATACTGGACAAGGCCTGACGACGAACCGGAATAGAAATCGCTTTTCGTAACAAATACTGCCCAATTCATTCACGCGTTTTTATAATGCGCCTTCGAGGGTAGGTCGCTTTCATGAATTAACCTGCTGTTCCTCTTCGCGTGCTTCGTGCTCTTCGTGGTTCAACTACGGTTTTAAGGTTCATTGGAATTGGCAGATTGGTCTATACTGACGCCGCATTTTTTTGGGAGGATGCCATGAATAAATTTCTTTTGTTCGCAACGCTCATGCTGGCTGCCGCATCCGCGTCGCATGCCGCAATACAGGAAAGGGAAGTCACCTACAGCGCCAATGGTACGGCCATGAAAGGTTATATCGCATACGATGATGCCATCCAGGGCCAGCGTCCCGGTATCCTGGTGGTGCATGAATGGTGGGGGCACAACGATTATGCGCGCAGGCGCGCCTACATGCTGGCGGTGAAAGGCTACACCGCACTGGCGCTGGACATGTACGGCGACGGCAAGCAGGCGCATCACCCGGACGATGCCCAGAAATTTTCCAGCGAGGTGAGTCAGAACGAGCCGCTGGCCAAGGCGCGTTTCGAGGCCGCGCTCAACCTGCTCAAGCAGGAGAAGTCGGTGGATGCTTCCAGCATCGGCGCCGTCGGCTATTGCTTCGGCGGCTCGGTAGTGCTGAATATGGCGCGTGCAGGTGAGCCGCTCAAGGCGGTGGCCAGCTTTCACGGCGGCCTGAGCACGCAGCATCCGGCGGAGCGGGGCAAAATAAAAGCGCGCATCGCCTCCTTTACCGGCGAAGACGACCCGATGATCCCCGCAGCGCAAGTTGCAGCGTTCCGTGATGAAATGGAAAAGGCGGGTGTGACCTACAAGGCGGTGACCTATCCCGGCGCCACGCATGCTTTCACCAATCCGGCGGCGGACGAATACGGCAAAAAATTCAACCTGCCGCTGGCCTATAACGCTACGGCGGACAAGGATTCATGGGATGCAGCCCTGGCGTTTCTGGCGGATGCATTCAAGGGGAAATAATTACCCTGCGTGGCTGGGGTGCGCCATTAGTGGACGCACATCCAGATTTTTAGAGGGCTGGTTTGCTGCTCGGAAATAAGAAAAGCAGGCAACATGAGCGTCGCATTTTAGAAAATGAAAAATGGTGAAAACCCCGGTTAATCCGCAAACATGATTCAACCACATGTGAGAAGTGCTATTTAAATGACCTCTATTGATCAAATCCTCCAGGCCGCATGGGAACACCATAAAGCTGGGCGTTTGCCTCAAGCAGAAGCTAACTATCAGAAAGTGCTTCAGGTATCGCCAAACCATCCGGATGCCCTGCGCCTTTTAGGTTTGATCGCACTTCATGAGGGGAAAAACAATATCGCTGTTGAACTTATCGGCAAAGCGATCGCTGCAAACCCTTCAGACCCCTCGAATTACGGTAATCTTGGGAATGCCCTCCAGGCGCAAAATAAATTGGACGAGGCAATTGAGAGCTACCATAGGGCGCTCTCAATCAATCCGAATTTCGCTGAGGTGTACTACAACCTGGGCCTTGCGCTACAGGCGCAGGGCAAGCTGGAAAAGGCCATTGAGAGCTACCGGAGGGCGGTTTCTCTCAAACCGGATTATGCCAAAGCGCACTACAACCTGGGGCTTGCACTTCAGGAGCAAGGCAAGCTGGAAGCGGCTATTGAGAGCTACCGGAGGGCAATTTCGTTCAAACCAAATTTTGCCGAGGCATACTATAACTTGGGGGTTGTGCTCCAGGCACAAGATTATCTCGACGCAGCAGTTGAGAGCTACCGGAGGGCGATCTCGTTCAAGCCGGATTACGCCAAAGCGCATTACAACCTGGGGCTTGCACTTCATGTGCAGGGCAATCCAGATGCGGCTATTGAGAGCTATCAGAGGGCGATCTCGTTCAAACCTGATTTTACCGAGGCATACACCAATTTGGGAACTTTGCTCAAGGAAAAAGGCAAATTAGACGATGCGGTCGTCATCTACCGCAGGGCAATTGCGCTTAAACCGGATTGCTCCGAGGTGCACAATAACCTGGGGGTTGTGTTTCTCGAGCAAGGGCAACTGGATAAAGCGGCTGACTGCTACCGGCAGGCGCTTTTGTTCAAGCCAGATTACACCGAGGCATATATTAATCTTGGCTCATTTCTTATCGATACGGGGAAGTTGCCCGAGGCCAGAACTCTGGCCGGGCATGGGTTGGAAAGAGTTCTGGATGAATCGTGGCATATTGCAAGCTTTGCCCTGGTTGCATGTTGGATTGATGGCTTGTATGCGGAAGCGGAGGCTCTTGTTAAGAGATACCTTGATACCGTGCTTTCGTATTCAACCCATAGTAAGCACCGGGTTTTTTTCATGTATGTCGTGGAGCTTATGCAGCACAAAGAAGCGCGGACGGATATGTATGCAATTGAGGCCGAGAGTCCAATAATAATATTGGGGGATTCTCACAGCCTGAGCCCGGCAAACACTTCATTTGACTGGATGGGGGTTCGAGTTAAGGCGTTTAGCCGATTCGTATATGGCGTCAAGATGTTCCATCTTGCCAGCACCGTGAAAAAGCAATACTCCATTCATCTCTCGGCACATTTGAAAGCTATCAACCCAGCCAGCCATTTATTGTTCACGATAGGTGAAATCGACTGCCGGCCCGATGAAGGCATCTGGAAAGTATCCCGCAAAGGAAGGGTTCCGATATCCGGCATCATTACAAGCACCGTGGATGGATACCTGGACTGGATAGCCACACATGTCGCAGGGCGGGATTTTGCTTCCATTACCATACAGGGTGTTCCGGCGCCCAATTACCGCCTTGAGGAAATGAATGATCTTGGTGACAGGCAAGCTTTTCTTGACATGATCAGCGCGGTCAACAATCGGCTGAAAACGGGCGCAAACTCACGGGGCTGGAAATTTCTTGATGTATATGCAGCCACTGCAGGAGAAGACGGTTTGAGTAACGGGAAATGGCACATGGATAACTACCACTTGCAACCGGCGCTGTATGCCGAAGCATATAAATGGATAAAGTAACAGCTTCATGCTTGTTCAGTTGCGCAACAAATAAATTTACCATGCTGGTTTCGCGCGCGGTTTTGAGTCCGCGCTCGGTTTGACGAGGCAAGGCAGCATGCCTTCTGACAGCACAACTTGATGCCGTTTTCTGGAAACATAATCGCCTACAATAAACGCATACTGTCACTTAACCTGAAGTTGTTTACCAGATAAAATTCCCAGAATAAGATTCCCAGATAAAATCTGGACTGCCACATCTAAAAATTACAAACCTCACAATTCCGATGATTGAAATCATATTGATTATTACGGTACTGGTGCTGGTCATCGTGCTGCTGGTGATGCAGCGCAAGTTGCCCGCCCACGCCGCACAGGTGCTGGAGCAGCAGCATCGTGCCATGTTGAACGATCTGCATGACGGGCTGAACAAGCAGGGCGACCGGCTGATCGCGGTGCAGGCCGAACATGCGGAACGGTTGCGCGCGGCGGTGGCGGAGGAGATGCGCGCCACGCGCGATGCGCTGCATGTTCTGCGCAACGAGATGCTGACGCAGACGCTGGAAAAGCTGGCTGAACAGGGGCGCGAGGATCAGAAGCTGATCCAGGATTCTTTCCGTAATGCCACGCAGCACCTGGCGGGCAGCGTGGAAGCGCTGGAAAAGAAAGTGGATGCGCGGCTGGAGCAAATCTCCGGGCGCGTGAGCGAGCGGCTGGACGAGGGTTTCAAGAAAACCAACGAGACGTTCGTCAGCGTGATGGCGCGGCTGGCGACCATAGACGAGGCGCAGAAGAAGATCGACGGCCTGACCAGCAACGTGGTGAGCCTGCAGGAACTGCTCGGCGACAAGCGTTCGCGTGGGGCGTTTGGGGAAGTCCAACTGGAAGGGCTGGTGCGCAACATCCTGCCGCCGCAGGCTTATGCCATGCAGCACACTTTGCCCAACGGCAGCCGCGCCGATTGCGTGCTGATGCTGCCGGAGCCAACCGGCATGGTGGCGGTGGACGCGAAGTTTCCGCTGGAAAATTATCACCGCATGTTTGACCGCAGCCTGCATGAGGCGGACAAGGCGCAGGCAGCACGCCAGTTCAAGGCAGACATCAAAAAACATGTGGACGACATCAGCAGCAAATACATCATCCCCAACGTGACCTCGGATGGCGCGGTGATGTTCGTGCCCGCCGAGGCGGTATTTGCGGAGATCCATGCGCATCATCCAGATGTGGTGGACTATGCGATGCAGCGGCGCGTGTGGGTGGTGTCGCCGACCACGCTGATGGCGGTGCTGAATACGGCGCGCGCGGTGCTGAAGGATGTGGAAACGCGCAAGCAGGTGCACATCATCAAGGATGAACTGGGCAAGCTGGGCAAGGATTTCGGCCGCTTCGACGAGCGCATGAAAAAGCTTGCCGAGCACATCCGCCAGGCAAACAAGGATGTGGATGAGGTGCAAATCAGCAGCCGCAAGATCACCGAACAGTTCGCCAGGATTGAGCGCGTCGACCTGGATCACCCGGTTGAGTTGCCGGATGAATGAATGGTAGAATGCTGTCCGCATTGTGTTATTGGAGGTGTATTGCCATGATAAAAATTATTAAGAATATTGCCTTGCCGGCGGCTTTGCTGGCAATGACCAGCGCCGGAGCAAGCGATTTTACCGGGAGCTATGTGGGTGTGAAGGTGGGCTCCAATCGTGCCGATACTTCTGACGGATTGGTGACGTCTCGCGAAAACGCAACCACTTATGGACTGGAAGGCGGACACGGCTGGGACATGGGCAAGACCATGCTGGGAGTGGATGGTTTTTATGATACCAACCGCGAAAAAGATCATACGCCAGCGGCCCATTACGGCAGCACGGTTTATGGAT
>JAHFRC010000006.1 GCA_023259015.1 Nitrosomonadales bacterium
CGCGAAAAGGCGACGAAGCCAAGTTGCTGGTGGACAATCAGGCCAGCCAGGTAAAAGTCGAAGTGAATTTTGTCTTCCGGGGCACGTTGTTGCCCGTGACACATCGCGCCTTGGTGAATCCGGCTTGCAACCTGTTCACTATGGCAATGGAATTGCCCGTCCTCGCCATCCCCGAACTTTACGGCAGCAAGCTGGTCGCTGCACTGGATCGTCAGCATCCGCGCGACTGGTTCGATGTGGCCGCCATGATAGATCGTTTTGGCCTCGAAGCAGAAATGGTGGATTGTTTCGTTGCTTACCTTGCTGGTCACAATCGCCCGGTTCATGAGGTGCTGTTTTCAAATGATCTGCCGCTGGAGGCAATCTATAACACGGATTTTGTCGGCATGACCGCAACCGAAATTCCGTTGCGGCATTTGATCGAAACACGGCGGCATATCCGCGAGGAACTGCCCAAGATGCTTACTGATACTCATCGGCGTTTTCTGCTCTCGTTTGTGCGAGCCGAGCCAGATTGGACACTGATGCCATTCGACCATCTCAAGGACTTGCCGGCGATTCGCTGGAAGCTGCTCAATCTGGAAAAACTGCGCACGGCAAACAAATCCCGATTCGAGTTGCAGGCCGATGAACTCATAGCCCGATTCAATCGCTTCCCAGGTTGAGAACTTTCGATCAACAACTTGCCGATAAACAGCAGGAGTGCGAGCAACTCCATGCAGAGAATGCCCGCCTGATTGCCTTGCTGAAAAAACACGGCATCTCGCATTCAGCCGAGCGCCCCATATCGGAGCCGCCTGCAACTTTAGCCAGATCGAACGTGAACCTGAGCACGGAAGAAAAGATAGCCCTGTTCAGGCGTCTATTCCGTGGCCGCACCGATGTTTACCCGGTACGCTGGGTAAACAAAGACGGCACACGATCCGGCTATTCCCCGGCCTGTGGCAACGAGTGGAAAATCGGACTCTGCGACAAGAAGCGGGTGAAATGCAGTGAATGCGTAAACCGCTTGTTGCTACCGCTCGCTGATCGCGTTATTTATGATCACCTTGCCGGTGAGCATGTTGTCGGCGTCTATCCACTGCTCACCGATGATACCTGCCATTTTCTTGCTGCCGACTTTGACGAGGCCGACTGGCGTGAGGATGTACAAGCCTTTGCCATTTCCTGCCACGAGCTTGGCGTACCTGTCGCCATCGAAATTTCACGCTCCGGCGCTGGTGCTCATGCCTGGATTTTCTTCTTGTCCGCCGTGCCTGCACGGGATGCACGCCGTCTCGGTTCCGCCATCATCAGCCACACCTGCACCCGTACGCGGCAACTGAAACTTGAGTCGTATGACCGGCTATTTCCCAATCAGGATACTCTGCCAAAGGGCGGTTTCGGCAACCTGATTGCGTTGCCGCTTCAGAAAGAGGCGCGCGAAAATGGATTCAGCATATTCGTTGACGAAGCTCTCCAGCCGTATCCCGATCAGTGGGCGTTTCTGGCATCGGTCTACCTCATGACTCCGGCAGATATGGAGTCCGCCATACAGAATGCAATGGGCGGCGGCCATCCGCTTGATGTTTCGTTCATCACCGAAGAGGATGAGCGCGAACCATGGAAACGTCTGCCATTGCCGAAAAAGATTGCCGGGCCGCTGCCGGACAAGCTCACTGCTGTGCTTGCCAATCAACTCTACTTCGAGAAAACCCGGTTGCCGCAATCGTTGATGAATCGCTTGATCCGGCTCGCGGCATTTCAGAACCCAGAGTTCTACAAGGCCCAAGCCATGCGCTTCCCGGTTTGGGACAAGCCCCGCATCATCGGCTGTGCCGAAAACTATCCCCAACACATTGCCTTGCCCCGTGGTTGCCTGGATGCAGTAACCAAATTGTTCGGTGAGAACGGTATCGAGTTCGAGCTTGCCAATGAGAGTTTTGTCGGAAAGCCGCTATCCCTGAAATTCACTGGACAGCTTCGCCCCGGCCAGGAGAAGGCGGTCAAGGCCATGATGGCGCACGATACCGGCGTACTCTGTGCGCCTACCGCGTTCGGCAAGACCGTGACCGCCGCCGCGCTCATTGCCCGGCGTGGCGTCAACACGTTGATCCTCGTTCATCGCACTGAACTGCTCAAGCAATGGCAGGAACGATTGCGTACCTTCCTAGATTTGGAGAAGGGGGACCTTGGCACCATCGGCGCGGGCAAGCGCAAGCCTTCTGGCAAGATTGATATTGCCGTCATGCAATCCCTCACCCGTAAGGGCGAAATCAGCGACCTGATCGAGCAATACGGTCACATCGTGGTGGACGAATGCCATCATGTCTCCGCCGTTTCGTTTGACCAACTATTACGGCGAGCCAAGGCGCGCTACGTGCTCGGCCTCACTGCGACGCCGATACGCCGCGATGGGCAGCATCCGATGATCTTTATGCAGTGCGGCCCTATCCGCCATGAGGCCAGTCGGCCAGAAGGTGCACCACGATCATTGACGGTGATTCCCCGACTTCTGACAACACCACTGAGCAGCGATCCAGCCATGGGTATTCAGGATGTTTTCCGGCAGCTCGCCGACAGCTTTGAGCGCAGCCAACGAATTGTCGAGGACGTGCTCCAGGCATATCGCGCTGGTCGCAGCATCCTTGTGCTCACCGAACGTACCGAGCATCTCGATAAATTGGAGATGACGCTTAGCGGCCAAGTAGAAAACCTGTTTGCTTTGCATGGCCGCATGTCCCGCAAGCAGCGCACCACACTGCTGGAAGCGCTTGAAGCTTTGCCCAGCGATGCTCCGCGTGTATTGCTCTCTACCGGTCGGCTTATCGGCGAAGGTTTCGACCATCCGCCACTTGATACGCTGATGCTGGCGATGCCGATTTCATGGAAAGGCACCTTGCAGCAATACGCCGGACGCCTGCACCGCGAGCATGCCAGCAAATCTGATGTGCTGGTCTATGACTACGTTGATACGGGCAACCCGGCCTTGGAGCGCATGTGGGGAAAGCGCCAGCGTGGCTATAGGGCTATGGGTTATCAGATCAACCTATCGGTAGAAAGTCTTTCCTGAAAGAGGTCCCCGCCAATGAAAACCAAGCACAAAACAACCAAGCCCATCAAGGAACCAAAACTCTCCCGCACCCACGCACCCGACGGTCTCGCGCTGGTTGACTGGCAGCGTGCATTGCGCAGGCAGTTCGGGCGCGAACAGGCGTTCGGGCTGGAGAATATCGGAGCGGAGCCGTTCTTTTCCGAGTTCCGCGTGAGCAACCCGCAGTCGAATTCCAGCTATCGCGTCGCGATTCGGGGTTTGCGTCCGGGCGATAATTTTTGCGCCTGCCCCGATTACGCGACCAACGAGTTGGGCACTTGCAAGCACATCGAGTTTACGCTGGCGGCGCTGGAGAAAACGCGCGGCGCGAAGGCCGCTTTTGCGCGTGGCTATCATCCGGCTTTTTCCGAGCTGTATCTGCGCAATGATGGCGGGCGAGCGATCCACTTTCGCGCGGGGACGGATTGTCCGTCATCCGTTCTGAAAGCGGCAGCGCTGCTGTTCGACGAGGCGCGCGACTGGGTGCTGCGGACAGAACAATACGCCGAGCTGGAGCGTTTCCTGGCAGCCGTGGCGAAGAGCGGTCACGAGTTGCGCGCCTACGATGACGCGCTCGATTTCGTCGCCGGATGCCGCGATGCGGCGCGGCGTGCCGCAGCGCTGGACGGGATATTCCCGCGTGGCGCGGACGATGCGCAGTTGAAAAAATTGCTCAAGGCCAAGCTCTACCCGTATCAGGCCGAGGGCGCATTGTTCGCCGTGCGCGCCGGGCGCGTGCTGATCGGCGACGAGATGGGCTTGGGCAAGACCATACAGGCCATCGCGGCGGCGGAAATTCTGGCGCGGCATTTCGGCGTGTCCAAGGTGCTGGTGATTTGCCCGACTTCGCTCAAGTACCAGTGGCAGAGCGAGATCGAGCGCTTTGCCGGTCGCGCGTCGCGGGTGCTGGCCGGTGGACGCACTCAGCGGCAGAAGGAATATGCCGAGGACGATTTCTGCAAGATCACCAACTACGAAAAACTGAAATCCGACCTCGACCTGATCGCCGCTTGGGCACCGGAGTTGGTGATCGTGGACGAGGCGCAGCGCGTCAAGAATTGGAACACCATCGCGGCGAAGGCGCTCAAGCGTATCGACAGCCCCTATGCCGTCGTGCTGACCGGCACGCCGCTGGAGAACAAGCTGGAGGAACTCATCTCCATCGTCCAGTTCGTTGACCAGCATCGCCTGGGGCCGACGTGGAAGTTGTTACACGAGCATCAAGTCAAGGATGACGCCGGGCGCGTCACCGGCTACACCGCGCTGGAGAAGATCGGCCAGACGTTATCACCTGTCATGATCCGCCGCCGCAAGTCCGAGGTGTTGCAGCAGCTGCCGGAACGCACCGACCAGAATCTGCTGGTGCCGATGACCGAGCCGCAGATGATTCATCACCAGGAAAATGCCGACGTGGTGATGCAGATTGTTACTCGCTGGCGCAAGATGAAATTTCTTTCGGACAAGGATCAGCGGCGGCTAACCTGCGCCCTGCAAAACATGCGTATGTCGTGCAACAGCACGTATCTGCTCGATCAGGAAAGCGACCACGGCGTCAAGGCCGACGAACTGGCCGCGTTGCTCGACGGCGTGTTCGCGCAGCCGGAGGCGAAAGCGGTGGTGTTCAGCCAGTGGACGCGCACCCACGACATCGTTATCCGCAGGCTGGAGGCGCGCGGCATCGGCTACGTCAGCTTCCATGGCGGCGTGCCATCGGAAAAGCGACCGGCGCTGGTCGAGCGTTTCCGCGACGACCTGGACTGCCGCGTATTCCTTTCGACCGATGCGGGCAGCACGGGACTAAACCTGCAACACGCTTCGACGCTGGTGAACATGGACTTGCCGTGGAACCCCGCGATCCTCGAACAGCGCATCGCGCGCATCCACCGCATGGGGCAAAAGCGACCGGTGCAGATCGTCAACTTCGTATCCAAGGGCACGATAGAGGAGGGCATGCTGTCGGTGCTGGCGTTCAAACGCTCTCTGTCGGCGGGCATACTCGACGGCGGCACGGGCGAAATTTCGCTGGGCGGCTCGCGCCTCAGCCGCTTCATGAAGGATGTGGAAAATGTGACTGGACGCATGGGCGAAGGCGAGGCTGTTAGCGCGGCGGAAGAGGCAAGCAATGTGGTCGCCGCATCCGGGGCGGAGACGATAAAGGCGATGGCCAGCGAGGACAAGGCCGATGCTTGCGTGGCGACGCAGAAAATTGATGATGTTTCGTCAAGTCAGGCCAGCACCGATCCTTGGGGTGCGCTGCTACAGTTTGGCTCACAGTTAGTCACCGCGCTGACAGCGACCGATAATGGAGGAACAACACCCCATCCTTGGATCGAACACGATCCGACGACCGGTAGGCGCAACCTCAAAGTGCCTTTGCCCCCGCCAGAAACGGCAAGAAGGTTTGCCGATGCGCTTACGGTGTTGGCGGATGCCTTGCGGGGCAGGTAGCATCAGATTGGATGGTGTACTCGGCGATGCGGTTACTGGGAGACGATCAGAAACCTTTTCGTATATTATGAACGTCAGTCAGCTTGTTGGTAATAAATAGCACTTTTATCGGATGGTATAAATGATGGTATCGTTTCTTCGCCAATTAAAAATAAACTAATAAATCAATACGCTATAATTGTTAATGATAATTGAGTGGGAGTGATTTAACGTCTTTCGGCGACTATCGCCGACTATCTAAAATCACACACTAACCCTTGTAAGCAGCGGATGAAGCCATTAATCAAATGACCACGAACAAGGCAAAATTTATTACTTTTGAGGGTGTGGATGGGGCAGGAAAGAGCACCCATCTGGACTGGTTTGCAGACACCCTGCGCCAGCGCGGGCTGGAGGTGCTGGTGACGCGCGAACCTGGCGGCACACCCTTGGGCGAACGCTTGCGCGAGATACTGTTAAACCAGCCTATGCATGCCGAGACCGAGGTGCTGTTGATGTTCGCCGCACGCCTCGAACATATCGAACAAGTCATAAAACCAGCCTTGCAGCGGGGAGCATGGGTGGTGTCCGACCGCTTCAGCGATGCCAGCTTCGCCTATCAGGGGGGGGGCAGGGGAGTGTCCTTGGCAAAGCTAGAGTTGCTGGAACGCTGGGTGCATGAAGATTTGCAACCGGATTTGACACTGCTGTTCGACATCCCGGTCGAAATTGCGCGGCAACGGCTGTCGAACAATTTGACGCTTGATCGCTTTGAGCAGGAGCGATCCGATTTCTTCGAGCGTGTGCGTGCCGCTTACCACCTTCGCGTACAAAAAAATCCCCGGCGATACGCAGTTATTGATGCGGCGCAGCCTCTGGATAAAGTTAAAAAACAACTTGAAGAAATAACTATATTAGTATGATATGAAAGAATTTTATCATTGGCAAAAAGATGACTGGGTACGCTTGCAGGAATTGCACAAGCGCCCGCCTCATGCCTTGCTGTTCAAGGGAGCCAAGGGTATAGGCAAGCTTAATTTGGCGATGAATTTTGCCCAACTCTTGCTATGCCAGAAACCGGGTGAGCTTGGTTTTGCTTGTGGGAAATGCTCATCATGCCACTGGTTTGAGCAGGAATCGCACCCGGATTTTCGTTTGCTGCAATCGGAATTGTTGAATCTGGATGGTGAAGAAGCCGAATCCGGAAAAAAGCCCAGCAAGCAAATATCCGTCGATCAAATTCGCGAATTAGCCGATTTTATCGGCATGTCCGCCCATCAGGGCGGCAGGCGAGTGGTCATCATTCACCCCGCCGAGACGATGAATGCCAATGCGGCAAATGCATTGCTGAAAAATCTCGAAGAACCGCCGCAAGGTTTGTTGTTCATCCTGGTGTCGCATAAACCGCAGCAACTGTTGCCGACTATCCTGAGCCGCTGCCAGGCATTTACGCTATCCGCACCTGATGTGGCATGCGCCGCGCAATGGCTGGCCGGGCAGGGCGTGAAAAATCCCGATGAAGCGCTTGCGGCATCCGGTTTTTCGCCGCTGCAAGCCGTTCAAATGGGTGAAAAACTGGGCAGCGAAGAGCGCGATAAATTGCTGCGCGCCGTACGCCAACCCGCCACGCTGGATGTTTTTGCGTTGGCCGAAGCATTACAGAAGACCGAGCAGGTGCTTGTTGTGCAATGGCTGCAACAATGGTGTCATGACTTGAACTCGATGAAGCTGGCGGGCAAACTGCGCTATCACATCGGCGAAGAAGCGGCCATTAAGAAACTGGTCGAGCCGCTTGCTCCCTTAAGCCTGGCGCAGCTGCAAAAGCATTTGCAAACCGCGAAACGCGAAGCTCAGCATACGCTGAATGCCAAGCTGTTTCTGGAGTCGTTATTATTTTCATATTGCCAGTGTTTGAACAGGCAGCCATGATGTTTATTGACTCACACTGCCATATTGATTTCCCCGAACTGGCTGGAAACATCGCCGATGTGCTGGCGCAGATGCAGCATAACGAGGTAGTTGGCGCGCTGTGTGTTTCGGTTAATCTGGCGGATTTTCCGCAGGTGCTGGCGCTGGCTGAACAGCATGCGAGCATCTTCGCTTCGGTGGGTGTGCATCCTGATTATGAAGGTGTCGAGGAACCTGATGTTGCCCGCCTGGTTGGTTTGGCGCAGCATCCAAGGGTCATCGCCATCGGTGAAACCGGCCTCGACTATTTCCGCATGAAAGGCGACCCGGAATGGCAGCGCACACGCTTCCGCACCCATATCCGCGCGGCGCGTGAGTGCGGCAAGCCCCTTATTATCCACAGCCGTGAGGCGGCGCAAGACACCTTGCGCATCATGGCGGAAGAGGGTGCTGGCCATGCGGGTGGAGTGATGCACTGCTTTACCGAAACATGGGAAGTAGCCGAGGCTGCGCTGGCAATGAATTTTTACATTTCCTTTTCCGGCATCCTCACTTTCAAGAGCGCCAGGCAAATCAAGGAAGTCGCCCAGCGCATGCCGCTGGAGCGCATGCTGCTCGAAACAGATGCACCTTATCTCGCTCCGGCGCCGCATCGCGGCAAGCTCAACCAGCCAGCATATGTAAAGCATGTGGCAGAAGAAGTTGCAAGGTTGCGTGAGATTCCGCTGGAGAAAGTTGCGCGCATTACCACGGATAATTTCCACCGTTTATTTCTGGGAAAGAGCTCCATAGCTGCATGAGGTAAAGTGGAATTCATGCGTCCAGCCGGATTTGCGCGTTTGGGCAAGCACATTTGATCATTCATTCGGGACTGCCATTATCCATTAGGAGGTGTGGACGGGAAGAGTTTTTATACCGGACTTCGTGCTAGAATTCGCCGCTTCGATTTTCAAACCCCTTAAATTTTATCCGGGAGATGCGCTTCATGTTTATTAGCAATGCTTACGCGCAAGCCGCTACGCCTGCGCCCGGCGCAGGCATCGTGGATTTTTTGCCGTTGATCGCGCTGGTTGCGGTGTTTTACTTCCTGGTTCTGCGCCCGCAGCAGGTGCGCGCCAAGGAACAGAAAATCATGCTCGATGCGCTGCAAAAAGGCGATGAGGTGGTGGCAATCGGTGGTGCGCTGGGGCGTGTCATCAAAGTGGGGGAAAGTTATGTCAGTGTGGAAATCGCTGACGGTGTAACCATCAGTGTCCAGAAAAGCACAATTCAAACCGTGCTGCCCAAGGGAACCATCAAGTCGATTTAGGTTTTATTCCAAGGTGTTTCAATGAACCAATACCCGTTGTGGAAGTACTTGCTGATTCTTGTTGCGCTCATTATGGGCCTGATCTATACCCTGCCCAATTTCTACGGTGAATCCCCGGCGGTTCAGGTGCAGCCGTTGCGCTCCAGCCAAAAGGCCGACAGTGCACTG
Organism: Nitrosomonadales bacterium; assembly: GCA_023259015.1. GTDB lineage: Bacteria > Pseudomonadota > Gammaproteobacteria > Burkholderiales > Gallionellaceae > CAITJF01. Next base: position 8,886 of record JAHFRC010000006.1, read on the forward strand.
ATGGGGCGGGTGGAAGCCGCGCTGAAGGCGGGCAATCTCAACCCGTTGGCGGTTACGCAGGATGCCGCCAGTGTCAAGGCGCGGTTCAACGATACCGACAGCCAGCTCAAGGCCAAGGATATTCTCCAGTCAAAACTGGGCGAGGATTACGTGGTAGCGCTGAACCTGCTGTCGCGTTCGCCGCAGTGGCTGGCTGGCATCAATGCGCTGCCCATGTACCTCGGCTTGGACTTGCGTGGCGGCGTGCACTTCCTGTTGCAGATAGATATGAAGGCCGCGCTGGACAAGGCGATGGAATCCACTTCCGGCGATATCCGCAGCACCCTGCGCGACCAGAAAATCGCTTATGCCGGGGTGAGCCGTGACGGAAAAACGGCAACGATCAAGTTCCGTGATGCGGAAACGCGCGGCAAGGGGGAAGCAGAACTCAAGCAGCGCTTCAGCGGCCTTGATTACAGTGAAAAGGACGAGGGCAGTGAACACCTGTTGCTCGCCACACTCAAGCCAACGGAAGAAAAACGCATCCAGGGTTCCGCCGTGCAACAGAACCTGGTTACACTGCGTAATCGCGTCAACGAACTGGGCGTGGCCGAACCGGTGATCCAGCAGCAGGGGGCGGACCGCATTGTGGTGCAGCTGCCGGGTGTGCAGGACACGGCGCGTGCAAAAGACATCCTGGGCCGTACAGCGACGCTGGAAGTGCGTATGGTGGATGAAGAGCATCACTATATCGAGGGTTCTCCCGTGCCCTTCGGCGCCGAGATGTTCAAGGAGAGGGATGGCACCCCTTTGCTGGTGAAGAAGAACGTGATTTTTACCGGCGAGCGTATCAACGATGCGCAACCCGGGTTTGACAGCCGCGACAACCAGCCTGCCGTGCACATCAACCTGGATGGCGTGGGTGCGCGCAAGTTCAAGGAAGCGACGCGCGAAAACGTCGGCAAGCGCATGGCGATTATCCTGTTCGAAAAGGGCAGGGGCGAGATTGTCACGGCTCCGGTCATCCGCGAAGAAATAGGTGGCGGGCGCGTGCAGATTACCGGCAGGATGAGCACCGAAGAGGCGCAGGATACCGCGCTGCTGTTGCGCGCCGGTGCGTTGGCGGCGCCGATGGAAATTGTAGAAGAGCGCACCGTCGGCCCCAGCCTCGGCGCCGACAACATCGCGCGCGGCTTCCGTTCCACCCAGATCGGGTTTGCCGCCATCGCGGTTTTCATGATCGCCTACTACCTGATGTTCGGCACGGTTTCCGTGCTGGCGCTGGGCGCCAACCTGCTGCTGCTGGTAGCGGTGCTGTCCATGCTGCAAGCCACGCTGACGCTGCCCGGCATGGCGGGTATCGCGCTGACGCTGGGCATGGCGATCGATTCCAATGTGCTGATCAACGAGCGCATCCGCGAGGAGCTGCGCAACGGCAACACGCCACAGGCCTCTATCCATGCGGGTTACGAGCAGGCGTTCGGCACCATTCTTGACTCCAACATCACTACCCTGATTGCGGGCATCGCGCTGTTCATGTTCGGTTCCGGCCCGATACGCGGCTTTGCCGTGGTGCTGTGCCTCGGGATACTTACTTCAATGTTCAGCGCGGTGCTGGTGTCGCGTTCGATGGTGAATTTGATTTACGGCAGCAAGCCGCGCTTGTCCAAAGTGGCAATAGGCTAGGAAAGAAACGACATGGAATTTTTCCGCATCAAGGAAGACATCCCGTTCATGAGCTATGGACGGTACACCACCAGCATTTCACTGGTTACTTTTATCATTGCCGTCATTTTTCTTGCCGTGCGCGGGCTGAATTTCGGAGTGGATTTCACCGGCGGCACCGTGATGGAAATGCATTACGCCCAGCCTGCCGACCTGAACAAGGTGCGCAGCCAGCTTGGCGGCATCGGGCTGCACGATGCGCAGGTGCAGAATTTCGGCACCAGCCACGACGTGCTGATCCAGGTGCCGCTCAGGCAGAACACCTCTGGCGCGAAACTTTCCGAACAGGTGCGTGATACGTTGCGGGCGCAGGATGCCAGCGTGGAGATGCGCCGTGTCGAATTCGTCGGCCCCCAGGTGGGCAAGGAACTGGTGGAGAACGGCGCGATGGCGCTGCTGCTGGTCAGCCTGGGCATCGTCTGCTACCTGTGGCTGCGCTTCGAGTGGAAGTTCGGCCTGGCCGCGATCATCGCCAACCTTCATGACGTAGTCATCATTCTCGGTTTTTTCGCTGCCTTTCAGTGGGAGTTTTCACTTTCCGTGCTGGCGGCGGTGCTGGCAGTGCTGGGCTATTCGGTGAACGAATCGGTGGTGGTGTTTGACCGGATCCGCGAAAACTTCCGCAAGCTGAGAAAGACAGAGGTGGCTGGGATCATCGACAACGCCATCACCCGCACCATGTCGCGCACCATCATCACCCACGGCTGCACGCAGATGATGGTGACCGCCATGCTGTTTCTCGGCGGCGAGACGCTGCATTATTTCGCGCTGGCGCTGACCATCGGCATCCTGTTCAGCATCTATTCCTCGGTGCTGGTTGCCAGCCCGCTGCTGATGATATTCGGCGTGTCGCGTGATGATTTCATCAAGCTGGAGAAGGCCGAAGCAGAAGAAGCTCTTCCATAAGATTTTTTGCGGCAAGAATAGAACTGGGATAACGCATTGGATTTGCTGACTGCCTTTATTGACATTGTCCTGCATCTGGACACGCACCTGCTGGGGCTCACCCAGCAATACGGCGTGTGGATATACGCCATTCTGTTCCTGATTATCTATTGCGAGACCGGGCTGGTGGTCACACCCTTCCTGCCCGGCGATTCGCTGCTGTTCGTGGCGGGCGCGCTGTGCGGCATGGGTTCGCTGGAGATCAAGCTGCTTGCACCCCTGTTGATGCTGGCGGCATTCTCCGGCGACAATACCAACTACTGGATCGGGCGGCTCATCGGCAAGCAACTGGTGAAAAGCGATTCACGTTTTTTCAAGCGCGAATACCTGGACAAGACCCATGCTTTCTACAAGAAACATGGCGGCAGGACCATCCTGTTCGCGCGCTTCCTGCCCATCTTCCGCACCTTCGCACCGTTCGTGGCAGGCATAGGCCGGATGCACTACCGCCTGTTCATGCTGTTCAGCGTCTTGGGCAGCCTTGCGTGGGTTTGCGGCCTCACCGTGGCGGGATATTTTTTCGGCAACATTCCGGTGATCAAGAACAACCTCACCCTGATGATTATCAGCATCATCATCCTATCGTTATTGCCCGCGATCCGCGAGTTCATCCGCCATCGCAGGCAAGGCGGCTAATCAAAATCCCCTTGTCTGTTTTGCCTGCCATGCCCGTTAGGCGGGGATTTGCATAATCCAGTTCAGCCTGCTTTTGTTCCAATGGATTATGGCCCAACTCAATACGGAACCCAAATCATAATTTGCCAGTTCTGCCGGGGGTTCCTGTCGCAGAAAAACGAGTGCGCGAAGCAGCATTGCAACCGGGTCTTTTGCGTCCACCGGTGTGGCGAGCGTCTGCTTGCTGAGCTTTTCGCCCTGTGCGTTCACCGCGATGGGCAAGTGCGTGTAGGCCGGTGTGGGAAACCCCAGCAGCCGTTGCAGATATATCTGGCGCGTGGTGGAATTGAACAAGTCAGCGCCGCGTACTATGTGCGTGATGCCTTGGAATGCATCGTCCACCACCACTGCAAGCTGGTAGGCGAACAATCCGTCGGCACGCTTTACCACGAAATCGCCGATCTCGGATGCCAGATTCTGCATGATGTTTCCTTGCAGCCCGTCGGTAAACCCTATTCGCGCGTCATCTACGCGCACCCGCCAGGCGCGTGCTGTTTTTCCCGGCGGTAAGCCATTGCGGCAAGTGCCTGGATAAATCAGTTCATCACAGTGATGCAATGCAGAATCCGCGATTTCCTTGCGGCTGCATGCGCAGGGATATAGCAGATTGCCCGTGCGCAACTGCTCGAAGGTCGCATGGTAGGCGAGGGTGCGCTGACTCTGGTAAATAACGGTTTCGTCCCAATGCAGGCCATAGGCTTCCAGCGTCCTGAGAATGTCATCGGCAGCGCCTTTGACGGTGCGCGGTATGTCGAGGTCTTCCATGCGCACCAGCCAGATTCCGTTATGGTGTTTTGCATCGAGATAACTGCCGACTGCGGCAATCAGCGAGCCGAAGTGCAGGGGGCCGGTAGGGGAGGGGGCGAAGCGCCCGCGATATTGGGATGTGGGCGGCAGCATTCGGCTTGTGGCAGGTTTCTCGTAGATGTGGTGAGCTTGCGAACCGCATCAATCGCAAACGATGCGGGGTTCCTTCGTCACCACATCCTTGTATCTACATGGACTCAGGCAGGAACTGCCTCTTCCTTAAACTCCAGCTCAACCTTGCCGTCTTTCACGTCTACGGTGACCTTGCCGCCATTGGCAAGCTTGCCGAACAGCAGCTCATCGGCCAGTGCGCTACGGATGGTGTCCTGAATCAGGCGCGCCATCGGGCGGGCGCCCATCAGCGGGTCGAAGCCGCGCTCGGCGAGGTAGTCCTTGAGCGCGTCTGTGAAAATGGCTTCCACCTTTTTCTCGTGCAACTGCTCTTCTAGTTGCATCAGGAATTTATCCACCACGCGCAGGATGACTTCGCGGCTCAAGGATGCGAAGGATACGATGGCATCCAGGCGGTTGCGGAATTCCGGTGTGAACATGCGTTTGATGTCGGCCATTTCGTCGCCCGCCGCAGCGGTATTGGTAAAGCCGATCTGTGTCTTGTTGAGCGCTTCCGCGCCTGCATTGGTGGTCATGATCAGCACCACGTTGCGGAAATCTGCCTTGCGGCCGTTGTTGTCGGTGAGCGTGCCGTGATCCATCACTTGCAGCAGGACGTTGAAAATATCCGGATGCGCCTTCTCGATTTCGTCCAGTAACAGCACGCAATGCGGCTGCTTGCTGATCGCCTCGGTGAGCAGCCCGCCCTGGTCGAAGCCGACATAGCCGGGAGGCGCGCCGATCAGGCGCGACACGGCATGGCGTTCCATGTATTCGGACATGTCGAAACGGTGCAACGGCATGCCCATGCTGTAAGCCAACTGGCGCGCCACTTCGGTCTTGCCCACGCCGGTGGGGCCGGAAAACAGGAAGCTGCCGATGGGTTTATGCGGGTTGCCGAGGCCGCTACGCGACATTTTGATGGCGCGCGAAAGTGCGTCGATGGCCTTGTCCTGACCGAACACCGTAGCCTTCAAGTCACGATCCAGGGTCTTGAGTGTGTTGCGGTCGTCGCTTGATACGGTGCGCGGCGGGATACGCGCGATCTTGGCGATGATTTCCTCTATCTCGTGCTTGCCGACGACTTTTTTCTGTTTTGATTTGGGCAATATGCGTTGTGCCGCGCCCGCCTCGTCGATTACGTCTATCGCTTTGTCCGGCAGGTGCCGGTCATTGATGAAGCGCGCGGAGAGCTCGACAGCGCTGGTCAGCGCGGCAGCGCTGTATTTGACGCTATGGTGGTTTTCGAAGCGCGACTTCAACCCTTTCAGGATTTCAATGGCCTGTTCAACGCTTGGCTCCGGCACATCCACTTTCTGGAAGCGGCGTGACAGCGCGTGATCTTTTTCGAAAATGCCACGGTATTCCTGATAGGTGGTGGCGCCGATACATTTGAGCGCACCGCTGGACAGGGCGGGTTTCAGTAAATTCGATGCATCCATGGTGCCGCCGGAAGCGGCGCCGGCACCGATCAGCGTATGGATTTCGTCTATGAACATGATGGCGTGCTTGGCGTCCGCAAGCTCCTTGAGCACCGCCTTCAGGCGTTGCTCGAAGTCGCCGCGGTACTTGGTGCCCGCCAGCAGCGCGCCCATGTCGAGCGCATACACGTGCGCATCCTTGAGTATTTCCGGAACGTTACCTTCCGTGATGCGGCGCGCCAGACCTTCGGCGATGGCGGTTTTCCCCACACCGGCCTCACCGACCAGCAGCGGGTTGTTTTTGCGGCGCCTGCATAATGTCTGGATGACGCGCTCCAGTTCGATTTCGCGCCCGATCAGCGGGTCAATCTTGCCGGACATGGCTTGGGCATTGAGGTCAAGCGTGTAGTTGTGCAACGCCCCTTCATTGCTGGTTTCCTGTTCCGTTTCAGTGTCATTGGTTTTCTGGGTGCCGGGCTGAGCTGTCTTATTGATGCCGTGGGCGATGTAATTCACCACATCCAGCCGCGTGATGGCGCGCTGGTTGAGAAAAAATACCGCGTGGGAATCTTTTTCGCTGAACAGGGCAACCAGGATATTGGCGCCGGTGACTTCTTTCTTGTTGGTTGACTGCACGTGCAAAATGGCGCGCTGGATGACGCGCTGAAAGCCGACTGTAGGCTGTGTATCCACTTCGCCGCTACCGGGCAGGACGGGGGTATGGGTGATGATGAAATCGGTCAGCACCGCGCGCAGTTCATCAATGTCCGCCCCGCAGGCGCGCAACACATGCGCCGCCGACGCATTGTCCAGCATGGCGAGCAGCAGGTGCTCAACCGTGATGAATTCGTGCCGTTTCTGCCGGGCTTCGACAAACGCCAAATGCAGGCTGACTTCAAGTTCTTGCGCAATCATGATCTACGTCCTCTCAACTTCGCATCGTAATGGATGCTCGTGCTGCTTGGCAAATGCAGTTACCTGCGATACCTTGCTTTCCGCGATATCCTTTGGGTAGACACCGCATACCGCAAGACCCTCTCTATGTACTTTGAGCATTACTTGCGTGGCACGTTCAAAATCCATCGCAAAAAATGTTTGCAAAACTTCAATGACAAACTCCATTGTCGTGTAATCATCGTTGAGCAGCAGCACCTTATACAGGCTGGGTGGTTTGCTCTTGCTCCGCTCCACCTCCAGCAGGGAAGCGTTTCCGTGTTTTGTTTTCATTTGATGTCGTGATCATTCTTGCATTATCTTGGGTTGTATATTTGATGATTAGAACAGCTTTTTCAAGTGTATTCAAAAAAAAAGTTTTATAACCACTTGACGATATAGGTATTACAGGAGTAAAAAGCTTTTGGGTGTTTGATTCAAAGTATCTGCAGTACTGGTTTTGCCATGTGCGGTCTTGGAATTCAAACAGTTTTACGGGAATCCACCCGGTTTTTTTAGTTGAGGAAGTAACATGGCAAACGGTACAGTCAAGTGGTTCAATGATGCAAAGGGTTTTGGTTTTATTACTCCGGATGATGGCAGCGAAGATTTGTTTGCTCACTTCTCCGCAATCAACATGAGCGGTTTCAAGACCCTCAAGGAAGGCCAGAAGGTCACCTTCGATATAGTGCAAGGCCCCAAAGGCAAGCAAGCTTCCAACATTCAGGCTCCTTAATCGGCTCCTGAGTTGGATAGCAAAAAAGCCCGCGTACGCGGGCTTTTTGTTTCTGGGCACAACATCGGCGTTGCGGCACCCTTGCCGATACAATCACCCTCGGCAAGCGGAATAGCAGGGTGGATTAAGGGCGTTCAGCGGGTGTTCATTCTGCCACGAGAGGCGCCTGCTAGTATCTGGCATGCACAGTTGGGAGCTTGCCCTACCCTATACGCCCCGACAGAAAAGCATAAGGTATAATGTACGCTTTTCCTGATTACCGATAGGATAAACCATGCCTATTTATGAATATCGATGCAGTAACTGCGGCTTGCAGAAGGATGTGATGCAAAAGCTGAGCGATGCGCCGCTTACCACTTGTCCGGAGTGCGGCAGCCTGTCGTTCAGCAAGCAGATTTCCGCAGCCGGTTTTCAACTCAAGGGCAGCGGCTGGTACGCCACAGATTTCAAGAGTAGCGGCAGCAAGCCTGTAGAGGCCGCCAAAACGGCTGAAGCCAAACCTGAAACCAAGACAGGAACGCCTTGCGGCTCAAGCTGCGCCTGTGCGGCGGTGGAAAGCGGCGCGTGAAAAAATATCTGTTAACCGGCCTGCTGGTCTGGGTTCCGCTCAGCATCACCATCTGGGTGCTGAAAGTGACCATCACCACGATGGATCAGACCCTGCTGCTGCTGCCGGCGAGTTTGCGGGATACTTGGCTTGTCTCCCATATTCCCGGCCTGGGCGTGATCCTTACCGTAGCGATCTTGGTGGGTACCGGTTTGCTGACACGCAACGTCTTCGGGCAACGCCTGTTAAGTTATTGGGACGGCCTGCTGCATCGCATTCCATTCGTGAGCGCGATTTACAAGAGCGTGAAGCAGGTGAGCGATACGCTGCTGTCGAGCAACGGGCAGGCTTTCCGCAAAGTGCTGCTGGTGCGCTACCCCCATCCCGAGGCATGGTCGCTGGCGTTTCAGACCAGCGAAGCGAGCGGCGAGATCGCGTCGTATCTGGACGGGGAGTATGTGGGGGTGTTCATTCCCACCACTCCCAGCCCGGTGAACGGCTTTTATTTCTATGTGCGCAAGGCAGACATCATCGAGTTGAACATCAATGTGGATGTGGCGCTGAAATCCATTATCTCGATGGGTGTGGTGGCTCCTGTTGCCCCTGCCTTGCCTCCCGGTACATCCAAGTAATTTCTTCCGATTTTTCAGACTGATTTAACCATGCGAACTCATTATTGCGGACTCCTGAATGTTTCAAATCTCGGCCAAACTGTTACCCTGTGCGGCTGGGCGCATCGCCGCCGCGACCACGGCGGGGTGATTTTCATTGATTTGCGCGACCGCGAAGGGCTGGCGCAAGTGGTGTGCGACCCGGATCGCGCCGCGATGTTCAAGGTTGCCGAATCGGTGCGCAACGAATTCGTGCTGCGCGTCACGGGCCGCGTGCGCCGCCGTCCTGAAGGTACGGATAATCCCAATATCGGCAGCGGCGAAATCGAGCTCCTGTGCCACGAGATCGAAGTGCTGAATACGGCACTCACGCCACCGTTCCAGCTGGATGACGAGAACCTGTCCGAGAACGTGCGCCTGACGCACCGCGTGATTGACCTGCGCCGTCCGCAGATGCAGAAAAATCTGATGCTGCGCTACAAGACGGCGATGTCGTTCCGCCGTTTTCTGGATAGCTGCGGTTTCATCGACATCGAGACCCCGATGCTGACCAAATCCACGCCGGAAGGCGCGCGCGATTACCTTGTGCCGTCGCGCGTGCATGCGGGCGAGTTTTTCGCATTGCCACAGTCGCCGCAGTTATTCAAGCAACTGCTGATGGTGGCGGGTTTCGACCGCTATTACCAGATCACCAAATGCTTTCGCGACGAAGACCTGCGCGCAGACCGCCAGCCTGAATTCACCCAGGTGGATATCGAGACCTCTTTCCTGAGCGAGGAGCAGATCATGGCGCTGATGGAAGACATGCTGCGCACCGTTTTCAAGGAGGTGCTCAATGTGCATTTGCCCAATCCGTTCCCGCGCATGACCCATGCCGAAGCGATGGCGCGTTTTGGGTCGGACAAACCGGATATGCGCGTGACGCTGGAACTCACCGAAGTCATCGACGCGGTGAAAGACGTGGCGTTCAAGGTGTTTTCCACACCGGCGAACTCGCCTAACGGACGTGTTGCGGCGTTGCGCGTGCCGGGCGGTGCTGCGTTCACGCGCGGCGAGATCGATGAGTACACCAAGTTTGCCGGCATCTACGGCGCGAAGGGGCTGGCTTACATCAAGGTCAATGATGTAACGCAGTTAAACGAAACCGGGCTGCAATCGCCCATTGTGAAAAACCTCAACGGGGCTGCGCTGAAAACCATCATCGAGCGCACGGGTGCTGCGAATGGCGACATCATTTTCTTCGGTGCGGACAAGGCCAAGGTGGTCAACGATGCACTGGGCGCATTGCGCGACAAGATCGGTCACGAGAAGAAATTTGTCAGCGGCGCGGCATGGGCGCCGCTGTGGGTGGTGGATTTCCCCATGTTCGAATATGACGAAGAAGCCAAGCGCTGGAACGCCTGCCACCATCCGTTTACTTCGCCCAAGGACGAACATCTTGCGCTATTGGAAACCGACCCCGGCAAATGCCTGGCCAAGGCTTACGACCTTGCCCTGAACGGATCGGAAATCGGCGGCGGTTCGGTGCGTATCCATCAGGAAGCCGTGCAATCGCAAGTGTTCCGTGCGCTCAACATCGGCGCGGAAGAAGCTCAGCTCAAGTTTGGTTTTCTGCTCGACGCCTTGCAATACGGCGCGCCCCCGCACGGTGGACTGGCTTTCGGCCTGGACCGCATCGTCGCCATGATGACCGGTGCAGAATCCATCCGCGACGTGATCCCCTTCCCCAAGACGCAGCGTGCGCAGTGCCTGCTGACCCAAGCACCCAGCCCGGTGGATGAAAAACAGTTGCGTGAATTGCACATCCACCTGCGCAAACATGTACAGACCACGGTAGAGGTGGACAAGGAATAGTTATGCTGCGCAGCATCAAAGCATTGGTGCTGTTTGGGTTGTTTCTGTGCCTGCCTTTGGGAGCGCAGGCAGGCCATTCCCATGCTCACCAGGGCCCTGTGGCCTCTGTCAGCGAGGCAGAGCTGACAGCCCAGGCGCGCGATACCTTGCGCCTCATCAAACAAGGCGGGCCATTCCCCTTTCCGCGCGACGGCGCGGTGTTCGGCAACTTCGAGAGGCGCTTACCAAAACAGACACGCGGCTATTACCACGAATACACCGTGAAGACGCCGGGTGCGCGCAATCGCGGTGCACAGCGCATCGTGTGCGGGTCGTTGCCGGAGTGTTATTACAGCGACGATCATTACCAAACTTTCAGACGTATTCGGGAGTAGTGCATGAGTAATCCTGCACTGCGTTTAAAAGACGTGAACGAGGCGGGGGCTTACCGGCTGAGCTGTGGCGTGGGCGAGTTGCGTGATGCTGTCGCACAGGCCGGTCTCACCTTGTTTGATGCAGACTTGGCTGCGGCACAAGGCAAGGGGGAGTTTCTTGCGGCTATAGCGCAGGCAATCAAGGCGCCGGAATGGTTTGGCGCTAATTGGGATGCGCTGGCTGATGCATTGGGTGACCTTTCCTGGCATCCTGCACCCGGCTATGTGCTGTTGCTGCACAACGGCGGCGAAAAATTGGGCTTGAGCACAGGAGAGTTGGCGATTGCCACGGGAATTTTTGCCGACACGGTGAGTTTCTGGAAGTCGCAGGGCAAACCGTTCTGGGTGTTTTTCTGCTAAATTCAACACATGCCCTACAAACTTCCTGTTTCGGTGCTGGTGGTTATTTACACCCCTATCCTGGATATATTGCTGCTGGAGCGTGCCGATTATCCCGGTTACTGGCAGTCGGTGACGGGCAGTCGCGATGGCGATGAAACGTTACGCGAAACAGCCATTCGTGAAGTGGGCGAGGAAACCGGGTTGGATGTTATGCGCTATGCGCTGACGGACTGGCAGGTGCAGAATGTATATGATATCTACCCCATGTGGCGGCACCGTTACACGCCCGGCACCACGCATAACACCGAGCATGTGTTCGGGCTGGCAGTGTCCGGTGCATTGCCTATCCAATTATCGCCGCGCGAGCATTTGAGTTATATCTGGTTGCCGTGGCAGGAAGCCGCGAAGAAGGTGTTTTCGCCGAGCAACCGCGCGGCGATTTTGCAATTGCCGGAAAGGGCGAGCCATGCCTGAGAAAATAATTTCCATTCCTTACGACCACCCCCATGCCAGTGCCGCTTGCAGCACCGAGCAAGCTTGGGCGAGAAAGCCGCGTGAGCCAAATCCTGCCGAGAAAGCGGAGCTGATCGCGCGCATCAAGCGCATGCTGAAAGAGCAGGATGCGGTGCTGGTGGCGCATTATTACGTGCATCCCGACTTGCAGGATCTGGCCGAGGCGACCGGCGGCATGGTGTCGGATTCGCTCGACATGGCCAACTTCGGCCACCAGCATCCGGCCAAGACCATCGTCGTGGCGGGTGTGCGCTTCATGGGGGAGACCGCGAAAATACTCAACCCGGAGAAGCGCGTGCTGATGCCCGACCTGGAAGCGGAATGCTCGCTTGATCTGGGTTGCCCGGCGGACGAATTTTCTGCATTCTGCGATGCACACCCGGATCGCACGGTGGTGGTGTATGCCAACACCAGCGCGGCGGTGAAGGCGCGCGCCGACTGGATGGTGACCAGCTCCATCGCGCTGCCCATCGCCAAACATCTCAAGGAACAGGGGCAGAAAATCCTGTGGGCGCCGGATCGTCACCTGGGAGAATACATCCAGCAGCAGACCGGCGCGGACATGCTGCTTTGGCAGGGTTCGTGTGTGGTGCATGACGAGTTCAAGGCCAAAGAACTGGCCGAACTCAAGGCGCAGCATCCTGAAGCCAGGGTGCTGGTGCACCCGGAATCGCCGCGAGCAGTAGTAAAACTGGCGGATGTGGTCGGCTCCACCACGCAACTCATCAAGGCCACGCAGACTTTGGATGCGAAAGAATTCATCGTGGCCACCGACAACGGCATCCTGCACAAGATGCGCACGCTGTCGCCGGATAAAGTATTTCTGGAAGCGCCCACTGCCGGTTACGGCGCGACCTGCATCAGTTGCAGCCACTGTCCGTGGATGGCGATGAACGGCCTGATTAATTTGGCGGAAGTATTGGAAAACGGCAAGAATGAAATTTACGTTAACCCGGAAGTCGGGCGCAGGGCCAAGGTTTCCATCGAGCGCATGCTGGATTTCGCACGGCAGATCAATCTGCCTACGCGCGGTATCGGCAACGCATAAGCTTTAGCAAATAAAACCAGGAAGGCGCTATCCAAAATCCAATCTTAATGCTGGGCTGAAACAGCTTTAACATCGACATAAAACCCCTGGTTCCGCAACTCTTGCGCTTTTTCCAAACTGGCAAAAATGGTATAGCGTAAAACATCGTGGTAATAGACATATAGCTTAAACATGATGACCTCCATCCATAAACAGGCACCTTAACAAGGAGTATCGGTTACTTACTGCCGAACTTGGGTTTGTTACCCTTGTATAATTAGTCCTGCATATTGCGTACCAACACAATGCCTTTTTGCCAGGGCTGGCGTAAATATTGGCGTGAAAGGTTTTAGCAAACGTCTCTGGCAAGGTCGAAAAGTTTAAAACTGGAAAAGATTTATTCTCAATTTAAATAATGAAAACCAAAAATGGTACGCTGAGAAGGGGAATGTGATATGCCCATTACAACTTGATATGTCATGACAGTCCTGCGCATCGCTACCTACAATATTCACAAGGGGTTTTCCCATTTCAACCGGCGCGTGGTGCTGCACGATTTGCGTGACCGCCTGCGTGAACTTAACGCCGACATCATGTTCCTGCAAGAGGTGCAGGGTGAGAATGTCCGCGATGCGCTTCGCTACCACAGTTACCCTGCACAACCGCAGCATGAATTTCTGGCCGACCAGATGTGGCCGCATCATGCTTATGGGAAAAACGCAGTCTATGACGATGGCCATCACGGCAACGCCATACTGAGCCGTTACCCGATTGTGCGCTGGGATAACCAGGATATTTCCGCACACCGTTTTGAGAGCCGAGGGTTGTTGCATTGCGAAATTGAGCCGCCGGGGACCGGCCGGTTGGTGCATTGCATCTGTGTACATTTTGGCCTGTCCGCGCGCGGGCGCGGCGTGCAGTTTAATGCACTGGTTGAGCGCATCAAGCAAATGGTGCCGGCAGATGCACCGTTGATTGTCGCTGGTGATTTCAACGATTGGCGTAACCGGGCGCGCAGCATGCTGGCTCTGGAATTGCAGTTGCATGAAGTGCATGAGGAAAACCACGGCAGGCTAGCGCGCAGTTATCCGGCCGGCATGCCGCTGCTGCGGATGGACCGGATTTATGTGCGTGGCCTTGAAGTCCGGCGCAGCAGCGTGCATGCATGGAGGAAAATTTCCGACCATGCGGCGCTGTCCACAACGCTTGTCTTGCCATGAGCAGCCAGCATCAGGTTGATGGACACACCCTCACCCTGCTGCATAACGGTGGGGAATATTTTCCACGCCTTATTTCTGCGATAGACGGCGCAACCCATTCGATTTATCTGGAAGCATATATTTTTGCAGCCGATGCCACCGGGCGCATGGTTTCCGAAGCGTTGCAGCGCGCGGCCAGGCGCGGGATAATGACGCACCTGTTGCTGGATGGTTTTGGCAGTGCCGGATTACCGCATGAATGGGAGAGCGAGCTGCATTCGGCAGGAGTAGAGGTATTGTGGTTCCGCCCCGAGATCGCGCGCTTCAAATTGCGCCGCCATCGCCTGCGCCGCCTGCACCGCAAGCTGGCGGTGGTGGATGGGCATATCGCCTTTGTAGGCGGCATAAATATCATCAACGATATACCCGGCGGCCAGATTGCGGCGCCACGCCTGGATTATACGGTGGCGGTGCAAGGTGAGACGGTAGCGCGCATCCATGCGGCCATGCGGCGTTTGTGGATGGTGGTGTCATGGACGAATTTACATCGCCAGCGCGAGCACCCGAAAATCAAGCTGGCACACCCCAATGAGACGCAGCACAAAATAGATTTCCTGCTGTGCGACAATTTACGCCACCGGCGCGACATCGAACTGGCTTACCTCAAAGCCATTGGAGGCGCACAGCACGAAATCATCATCGCCAACGCCTACTTCCTGCCCGGCATGCGTTTCCGCCGCGCCCTGCTGCATGCGGCAAGGCGCGGGGTGCGCGTGGCGCTGCTGCTGCAGGGGCAAGTAGAGTATCGCTTGCAGCATTACGCCATGCTCGCGCTTTATGACGAATTATTGGGTGCGGGCGTGGAGATATACGAATACCACGCCAGTTTTTTGCATGCCAAAGTGGCGGTGGTGGATGGCTATTGGGCGACAGTCGGCTCATCCAACATCGACCCATTCAGCCTGTGGCTGGGGCGCGAAGCCAATCTGGTGGTGTGCGATGCGGGGTTTGCAGAATCACTATACGCCAGCCTGCTGCATGAAATGTCGCATGGGGCGCATCCGGTTGCCAAGGCTTCCTGGCGCAAACAGGGAGTATGGGCGCATCTGCTGGCGCGAGTGAGCTATGCCGCAGTGCTCTTCCTGACCAGCGTGTTCGGTTATGCGCGCGGGCGCGAAGGTGATGTTTAGTTTCTCGTAATGAGTAACTACCGGGAGATGAGTACTTCGTTGACTTGAATAATTTACGGCTTCGGAAATATTATTGCGCTAAACTGGCCGGATGGTGTGGGGCGAGCGCCGGGTCTTTTGTTGAAGAAGTTCATTATTTTTTCGGCTCGTATGTTATTTTCTGGCGAAACTTGCCGATACAGCTTGGATGGAACAATCATCAATGTTTCCCGTAATCTTGCCAGACGTGAAGCGAGATTTAAAGCAGCCCTTGATTTATCTGGATTTTCCGGTATCCTTTGGAATGTAAACTTTAGTTGGTTTTGGACGTGTACAAAAAAATTATATTAATCGGGTTGCTGGGCTGCGCATTTGCTGTGCAAGCGGCACCCAATGATGCGGCGGAAACAACGCAGAGTGACGAGCTGACCAGCGAAGTGCTGAAATTGGCATCATCGCCAAAATTGTACTCATCAATTGCCCTGATTTATGACGAACAGAGGCAGGTTCCGCTGTATACCAAGAATGCCGATACGGTTGCACCGATTGCCTCCATCAGCAAGCTGATGACGGCGATGGTGGTGCTGGACGCGAAGTTGCCGCTGGATGAGGAAATCAGCATCAGCGCGCTTGATATCGATATGCTTAAGGGCACGCGTTCGCGCATTAACCCCGGCATGAAGCTGACGCGCAGTGAGTTGCTCAAGCTGGCCCTGATGTCTTCCGAGAATCGGGCGGCTGCCGCATTGGCACGCACTTATCCGGGCGGAACCGATGCTGCCGTGGCGATGATGAATTACAAGGCGCGCACGCTGGGCATGAATGATACGCGCTTCCTCGACCCGACTGGCCTGAACAGCGGCAATATTTCCACCGCGCAGGACTTGGTGAAAATGGTTCAGGCGGCACGGAGCTATGACCTCATTCACGAATTCACCACCACCCCTTCTCATCTGGTTGATATGGCGGGGCGCCGTCCGATGCGCTTCAATAACACCAATCCGCTGGTGAAGAATGCATCCTGGGATATCGGCGTCAGCAAGACCGGCTACATCAGTGAGGCGGGGCGTTGCCTTGTGATGCAAGCCAAAATCAACCAGCGCCCGGTAATTATTGTGTTGCTCGATTCGTGGGGCATGCGCACCCGCGTCGGTGATGCAAACCGCATCAAGAAGTGGATGGAAAGCGCTTACGCGCGTGCGCGCAGCACCCGCCGCAGCTGATTTTTATGGGCTTGATTTTGTGATGGGGGCTTTATGCCCCCTTCTTTTTTGCGCGAGAGGTTTTGCCGGAGTACCCGGGCAAGGTGGACACAGAATGAAAATGTTTTCTCGTTGATACGCTGCGCTTTGCACAACACACTGTCACACAGATGTCACAATTTGCCAATAACATTGCCTTCTATTGTTAACGAGCTGTTATTAACGAAGCTGGAGAAAATCTTGGATGCAACCATCCTGCTGGTGGAAGACGAACCGGCGATACTGGAACTGCTGGCAATCAACATCACGCAGTGCGGCTACCGGGCTCTTCGGGCGCATGATGCCGCAGCCGCCATGGTACACATCAGCCGCGCCGTACCCACCCTGATCCTGCTAGACTGGATGTTGCCCGACATCAGCGGGGTGGAACTGGCGCGCCGCTTGCGCGCAGACCAGCGCACGCGCGACATACCCATCATTATGCTGACCGCGCGTGCCGACGAACGCGATAAGGTGCAAGGGCTGGAATCCGGTGCGGACGATTACATCACCAAGCCGTTCTCGCCGCGTGAGTTGAAAGCGCGCATCCGTGCCGTGCTGCGCCGCCGTGCGCCACAGGCGGGTGATGAGACATTAACCGCTGGCGGGCTAGCACTGTCACCGGCCATGCATCGCGTCAGCGCTAATGGAGCTGAGGTTGATCTTGGGCCTACCGAATTCCGTTTGCTGCATTTCTTCATGACCCATGCCGAGCGCGTTTATAGCCGCTCGCAATTGCTCAACCATGTGTGGGGCGACCATGTGTTTGTGGAGGAACGTACGGTAGACGTGCATATCCGCCGCCTGCGCCAGGCACTCGAACCATCCGGCATCGATGGGTTGATCCAGACTGTGCGCGGCAGCGGCTACCGTTTTTCAATTGACTATACGCAGCATCAGAAATCGTAGTGAACGGGCTGGCAGCGGGGGAGCACCACACGAGCCAGTTCGTGCAGTAGATTCATGTCGCCATGTGTACCGTTTTTTGCTGTGCCTTGCCTTTATATACACCAGCACAGCGTTTCAAACTGCACAATTTCCATCAAACCCCCGAAGGCATGGCCGGCCTCGGTGGGACATGCGAACCCATGCAAGCGTTTATTCTTAGGCAGGGGGGCAATTTCTGGCAGCCATTTATCTCTATAAACTGACCGCGTATCCCTTTATTTGCGCCACTTATTCCTACCCTGAAGAGCCGCCGGATGGGCTTGGGGCGCGATTTATTTTCTGCTAGTGTTTCTCCCGCATGTTGTTTATGAAAACCATTTTTAAAGTTGAAGGAGAAGATCATGGGTAGCCTTGCCAAAATAGAAAAAGACTGGAAACCACTCTGCACCGACCCCCTGTTTGAAATCCAAACAGACCATCCGATAGTATGTGTGGAGCACAAGCAAACCAGGGAACACGCCTACTTTGACATCAAACTAGGTCGATTCCTTTCACAACAGGAAGCCTTTGATGTGCTGAGTGGAAATTACTGGTAAACCGTAAACGCATCGGTAAATTACTTGCCGAAGCCCTGCGCCAAAGCTACGCCAGAAGAAGCACGCCTGTTCTACGTCGCCCTTACCCGCTCAACCGAAACATACTGCTGACCTATCACAGCGAGAGTGCGTTCACCAAGCAATGCGAGGCGCTACAGTAAGTTTCAGAAGCTGTCTTAAGAATTAACGAGAAGGGATGGATGCAAGGCGCACGGAACGCAGAAACCGGAATGTACATGGAGTACATGAGGATTTCGAGTACCGCGCAACACCGCAGGCGCCCTCCGCAGCAATTTTTAGGGCAGCTTCTCAGGCGATCATCCCCGCCGCAACGGTGTTATTCGTCGCCTCGTCGATCACGATGAAGCTGCCGGTAAAGCGGTTCTTGCTGTAGTGATCCAACGCCAGCGGCTGTTGCACTTTCATCGCCACGCGCGCGATGTCGTTCATGTTCAGTGCGGAGGCTTCGTGATGCGCCAGCGTGTTGACGTCCACACGGTAGTCGAGGCGTGAGAACAGGCTTTTCACCATGCGCGTGGTGTGCTTGATGATGTACTTGCGGTTGCGGTCGAGCGGGGATTCGGACAGCCAGCACAACATAGCTTCAAATTCCTTCGACACTTGCGGCATGGCAGCCGCCTTCACAAACATGTCGCCGCGCGAGATGTCGATCTCATCTTCCAGCGTGAGCGTGACGGATTGCGGCGCGTAGGCGCGCTGCAGGTTGCCATCAAAAGTGACGATCTGTTTGACCCTGCTGGTGCGGCCCGAGGGCAGCACGGTGATCTCGTCACCCACCGCAATCTCACCCGATTCGATGCGCCCACTGAAGCCACGGAAGTCATGGTATCCCTGTGTCTGCGGGCGGCACACCCATTGCACCGGAAAGCGGAAATCGGTGGTATTCACGTCGTAATCGATCACCACGTTTTCCAGGAAATCCAGCAATGGCGCGCCCTTGTACCAACTCAAGTTATCGCCGTGATCCACCACCATGTCGCCATTCAATGCGGACATGGGAATGCAGGTGATCTCATGGATGCCAAGCTGCGCGGCAAAGGCGCGGTACTCGGCCACGATGGCATTAAAGGTATCTTCGGAGTAACCCACCATGTCCATCTTGTTCACAGCCAGCACGATGTGCGGCACGCCGACCAGGCTGGCGAGGAAGGTATGGCGGCGCGTCTGTGTCAGCACGCCCTTGCGCGCATCGACCAGGATGACCACCAGGTTTGCCGTGCTCGCGGCGGTGACCATGTTGCGCGTGTACTGCTCGTGCCCCGGCGTATCGCCGATGATGAATTTGCGTTTGGGTGTGGCGAAATAGCGGTAGGCCACATCGATGGTGATGCCCTGTTCGCGCTCGGCTTGCAGGCCGTCGGTGAGCAGCGACAGGTCGACCGCAGCCATGCCGCGTTTCTCGCTGGTTTTGGAAATGGCGGAGAGCTGATCCTCGAAAATGGATTTCGAGTCGTGCAGCAGGCGCCCGATCAGCGTACTCTTGCCGTCGTCCACGCTGCCGGCGGTAATAAAACGGAGTAGTTGTGTGGTGTTGCTCATAATTTATAACCTTTTGAAGACAGACGTTAGTCGCTAGTCGTTAGTTGGTAGTTGATTTGTCCGCTACACGGGGTTGTTTTAATAGCCTGCGAAGCAGGCAAACCCAACTAACGACTAGCGACTACCAACTAACGACTGTATTTTCAGAAGTATCCTTCCTTCTTGCGCAACTCCATTGAGGCCTCCGAAGTCTGGTCGTCCATGCGTGTCGCACCGCGTTCGGTGATGCGCGTGGTGGAGGTTTCTTCGATGATCTCCTGTGCATTGCGTGCGGTGGATTCCACCGGCGCGGTGCAGGTCATGTCGCCCACGGTGCGAAAACGCACCGAGAGCACTTCCACTTTTTCGCCCGGCTTCGGCTGCACCAGATGCGACACCGGAATCACCGCATTGCCGCGCCGTATCACTTCGCGTTCGTGGGCATAGTAGATTTTCGGGATATAAAGTTTCTCGCGCGCGATGTATTCCCAGATGTCCATTTCCGTCCAGTTGGAAATCGGGAACACGCGGATGTTTTCACCGGCGTGAACACGCGTGTTGTAGATGTCCCATAGCTCGGGACGCTGGTTCTTCGGGTCCCACTGGCCGAACTCGTCGCGGAACGAGAAGATACGCTCCTTGGCGCGCGCCTTTTCTTCGTCGCGCCGTGCGCCGCCCATGCAGGCGTCGAAACCGAATTCAGCGATGGTTTCCAGCAAGGTCACTGATTGGTACGGATTACGCGGTTTGTCCGGGTCCTTGATGACGATACTGCCGCGCTTGATCGAGCCTTCCAGCGAACGCACGATCAGCCGTTCGCCCAGGTCGGCGGCCAGCTTGTCGCGGCAGGCGATCACTTCGGGAAAGTTATGCTCGGTATCGATGTGCACCAGCGGGAAAGGAAATTTCGCCGGACGGAAAGCTTTCTCCGCGATGCGCAGCATCACGATGGAATCCTTGCCGCCGGAAAACAGCAGCGCAGGGTTTTTGCACTCCGCCGCGACCTCGCGCATGATGTGGATGGACTCGCTTTCCAGCGCATCCAGGTGGGTAAAAATGTGGCTGCTCATATTGTTGTTCTCTACCAGTTTCATGATATTTTATACTCGGCTGCTCACGCAGGCGCTTCCTGTTTCGTGTCGGCCTGAATGCGCTCGCGGCCTGCCTGCAGCGAGGCGCCGCCTACCGGCTGAACCCCGGTTCCATGCGCCACCCTTCTGGCGTTGCTCATGTGTAATCCGCACTCCTTGTTCGCCGGATCCTCCCACCACCATCTTCCCGCGCGGATGTCCTCGCCGGGCGTGACGGAACGCGTGCATGGCGCGCAACCCAGGCTGGGATAGAACTGGTCGTGCAGTTTGTTATATGGCACGTCGTGCTGGCGGATATAGGCCCACACGTCCTTGTTCGACCACTCCAGCAACGGGTTGAATTTCTGCAACCCGTTGTCGGCATCGAAGGCAGACAGTTCCAGCGCGCCGCGCGTCACCGCCTGGTCGCGGCGCATCCCGGTGATCCATGCACCCTTGCCCTTCAATGCGCGCCGCAACGGTTCGACCTTGCGCGCAAAGCAACAAGCCTTGCGGTTCTCCACGCTGTCGTAGAAACCGTTGATGCCGTGCCGCGCGACGTACTCTTCGACCAGCTTGCCATCCGGGAAGTATACCGTGAGCGGCAAGCCGTAATACTGGCGCACCTCCTGCATCAAGTCATAGGTTTCCTGCGGCAGGCGCCCGGTGTCGAGGCTGAATATCCCGATATCGGGCTGATGTTTGGCGATCAGGTCGGTCAGCACCATGTCTTCCGCACCCAGGCTGTTGGCAAAGCAGGCTGGCGCATAGTTGCGCGCCGCCTGTGCCAGCACGGCAATCACTTGGCCTATTTTGCTTTGCAGATCGCTCATGCTGTCTCCTTGCAACTTTGTGCCGCATCCGGCCTGGCAGCAAGCACCTTCGCCAAGGCTTCGCCTGTTCCGCTTACCGCCACTTTGGGCAAGGCTTCCGAGAGGTCAAGCTGCGCATCCTGCGCGGTGCAGAATGCACTGGCCTCCACCGTCCATGCATCCACTGCATGGTTTATGATTTCCAATTCCGCAACTGTCAGTTCTGATGTATTGTCCAGCAGCGCCGCCAAACGCGCGAACTCGCTGGCCAACGCACCCGGCACCAGCCGGTTGAGTTGTACGGCAAGCTTGGCGAGATCGTCCTGGCGAAGGCTGCCCAGCAATTGGGCCAGGCCGGAGCCAAGCAGGCGCAGGATGGCTGCGCTGCAATGCGCGGCCTCCTCAAGTTTGCGCTGGAACATCAGCGCATTGCGGTAATCGCGCTCGTGCGCCGCTTCGAAAAAGTTGGCGCCGATCAGCACCTGCGACACGCCCGCGCATTCGCCGCCGCCCAGGTTCACCACACGGAAATCCGTGGTGTCGCCGTGGTCACGCATGACATCCGCGACATCTCCTTTTTTCACTTCGATGATGTCCGCCAGCAGGCTATGGAAAAATTCCGGCTGCTGCACGCGCGACCATGCAAAAAAACTTTCCGCGCCGCTGTCGTGGTATGCCTGCTCCACGCGGGCAACCGCCTGCTCTGCGCGCGCAGCCGGCACCGCCGGGCCTTTCAGCGCCAGCGCGCCGCCTGCCGTGCCGCTGCCGCCGAAATACATCTGGTAGTGCGGCACCAGCTTGCCGTGCACGCGCTTGCCTTCTCCATAGATACCGATATCGCCGGTCTCCGGCTGTGCGCAGCCGTTGTGGCAACCCGACACGCGGATACGCAAATCCTTTGCGCCGCCGGATAGCTTGGGTGCAACAGACATGCTGGAAGTGATGCCGAGGCGGCAGGTGGAATTGCCGGGGCAAGCCGTCACATTGTCGCCTGCACCGGGTTCGCGCAAGTTCAATGCAGCCAATCCGGCGCGCAATGCGGCAACCTGCTCTTGCGTCACGTTCAGGATGGCAAGGTTCTGATCTTGCGTGGTATGCACCTCGCCCAAGCCATGTGCGCGCAGCAACTGCGTGATGCCGCGTATTTGCGCCACTCTCAAGTCGCCCAAAGGCACGGCGACCGGCAGCACGAACAAGCTCGCCTCCGACACGTTACTGGTGGGACTACTAGCCATTCGACTAGGTGATCCAACGGCGCTCGCCAAGTCGCTGGTTATGGTGAAGCCAGCCGTTTGCGGGAGGAGGCGATCAGGCGGCATTCCCGCACCCGCCGCATCCGCGCACCGTGTCATGCCGCCTGCCTGGTGTTGCGCAAACAGCTTGCGCGGCGCGCCGGGGCCGGGTATTTCATTGCCGCTCTGTGTCCGCCATGCCCCACGCGGGAAAGGCTTGTCGGCCAATGCCTGTCTGGTGCGGGTATATTCCTCGCGGTATTTTTCCAGGAAACCTTCCACGCCAAAACGATCGATCAGGAACTTGATGCGCGATTTGGCGCGCTTGGTGCGGTCGGAGTATTTGTTGTGCAAGGTCACCAGCGCTTCCAGCGAGAACAGCAACTCGTGTTCGGGAATGAATTCTTCCACCACAATAGCTTTGCGCGGCTTGTGCCCAAGCCCGCCGCACGCCTTCACCATGAAGCCGTGTTGCCCGTTCCTGACGGTCGCCACGACGCCGGCATCCTGCAACAGCGCTTGCGCACAATCCGCCTCGCATGCGGAGAAGCTGATCTTGAATTTGCGCGGCAATTGCTGGTTGAGCGGGTTGCGCAGGAAATGCTGCACCGCGCCATCCACATGCGTATTGACATCCACATGCTCGCGCGGGCACACGCCGGAGAGCGCGCATGCCGACATGTTGCGCACCGCATTGCTGCATGCCTCGCGTGAAGTCAGGCCAACTTGCGCCAGGCGGCGCATCGACGCAGATATCTTGTCCAGCGGGATGAAGTGGATCTGGATCGACTGGCGCGTGGTGATATGCGCGATATCCCGCTGCGCATACTTCTCCGCCACATCCGCCAGTGCATCCAGTTGCTCCAGCGACAACCGCCCGCCGGGCACTTTCACGCGAAACATATTGACCCCTTCCTGGCGCTGGCCATACACGCCATGTTGCAGGCGGAAGGCGGTAAAGCGGTCGGCATCCATCTGGCCGCTGGTAAAGGACTGCACCGCCTGTTCGAAGCGGTCGATTTCTTCGAGGTCGGACAGGTTGTTTGTATTTACGCTCATGATATTTTCCTAGTTTAAAATCTGGTTCAAGACACCATCAGCTTGCCGCCGATGAGTATCAACATCGCCGCCAGAATCGGGCGCAACACCCGCTCCGGTATTTTCACGCCAAGGTGGCTGCCCAGATAAATTCCCGGCAGCGAACCCAGCAGCAAGCTGCCCAACAGCCCATAATTTACCGTGCCCAGTACGGCATGCCCCAGCCCGGCGACCAGCGTCAGCGGCACCGCGTGTGCGATGTCGGTGCCGACGATTTTGGTCGTCGGCAGACGCGGATACAGGAACAGCAACACCACCACTCCCAGTGCGCCGGCGCCGACCGATGAAAGGGTTACCAGCACGCCCAGCACTGCACCGGTCAGGATGGTTGCGCCGGGCAAGTGGTGCGCATGCAACTCATACACTGCTCCGTCAGGGCTACGTCCGAGCTTTTGCAAATAGGGTTTGAACAGCAAGGCCAGCGCGGTCAGCACCAGCGCCACGCTCAACACGCTGGTAATCAACGCCTTCAGGTGTTTCTCATCCAGCGCCAGATGGTGCAGCAGGGCCATGCTGAATAAGGCCGCAGGCAGGCTACCCAGCGCCAACAGCTTGACCACCCTCCAGTCCACCGTACCGCGTCTGCTATGCGCCCAAATGCCGCCCATCTTGGTCAGCGCCGCATACAGCAGGTCGGTGCCTACCGCCGTGGCCGGGGCAACGCCGAACACCAGCACCAGCAGCGGCGTCATCAGCGAACCGCCGCCGACACCCGTCACCCCGACGATGAAGCCGACTACAAAACCGGAAAATGTATAGAGCCAATCCATGCAAACCTCCTGGAACGGCACGCATGGTAGCGTGTAACCATATCACTACCAAATGGTATTATGTTAGTATGTTATAACCATACGTTATTAAGGGAACGGTAATGAACCTGCAACAACTGCGCTATCTGGATGGAATTGTGCGGCATGGATTGAAAATCTCGGATGCGGCAGAGGCGCTTTACACCTCGCAGCCCGGCATCAGCAAGCAGGTCAGGCTGCTGGAAGAAGAGCTCGGCATCGAGATTTTTGTGCGCAACGGCAAGCGCATTACCGGGCTCACCGAGCCGGGCAAGGCCATTCTCGATATCGCCCAGCGCATGCTGCACGATGCCGACAACCTCAAACATGTGGGGCAGGAATTCAGCCGCCAGGACAGCGGCTCACTCACCATCGCCACCACGCATACCCAGGCGCGCTATGCCCTTCCCACCGTGGTCAAACAGTTCATCAAGCGCTACCCCAAGGTCAAACTCGGCCTGCACCAGGGCAACCCGACGCAGATTGCGCAACAGGTGCTGAATGGCGAGGCGGATATCGCCATCGCCACGGAAAGCCTTGCCCTGTATGACGAACTGGTGACGCTGCCGTGCTATGAATGGAACCATTGCGTCATCGTGCCGCCCAAACACCCGCTGCTGGCGGAAAAAAAGTTGACGCTGGAAAAGATCGCGCAATACCCCATCATTACCTACGACTTTGCCTTCAGCGGGCGGGGCAAGATCAACGCTGCTTTCGAGGCACGCAAACTTGCACCCAACATCGTGCTTACCGCCATCGATGCGGACGTAATCAAGACCTATGTGGAATTGGGTTTGGGCATCGGCATACTCGCCAGGATGGCATTCATCCCGGAGCGCGACAAACACGTGCGCATGATCGATGCAGCACACTTGTTCCAGCCCAGCACCACGAAGATTGCGATTCGCAAAAACGAATACCTGCGCGGTTATACCTATGACTTCATCGAATTGTTTGCGCCGCACCTTACACGCGAGGTGGTGGCCAATGCAATGCATGCCGCAAGCCCATAGATGATTGCCTCAGGTGAAATGTGAAATGATGCGTGATGCCGCTCCCGCGCAGGAGCACGGGAATTAATGATGCACAGATATGCGGGAATGACGCCGGAACCGGAAAGCTTCCAGGGATGGACTAACCTGGCGAGGCATAGCGTTCTTCCGTATCACGTTGCTGCATGGCAAATAGCACCGCTGCCTCCACTCTCGATGTAAGGTTGAGCTTGGTCAGGATATGGCG
Organism: Nitrosomonadales bacterium; assembly: GCA_023259015.1. GTDB lineage: Bacteria > Pseudomonadota > Gammaproteobacteria > Burkholderiales > Gallionellaceae > CAITJF01. The sequence goes on from JAHFRC010000006.1 coordinate 34,396, forward strand.
GACATGCTGTTTTACCGTGTCGTTGCTGATGCCCAGCATCCGGGCAATTGCCTTGTTGCTTTCGCCGCGCGCCAGAAGCTGCAGTATCTCTCGCTCGCGTTCGGTCAGGAGCTCCAGCGAACTCTTGTTTTCCTGCTTTTGTTTTCCATTCTGCAGGATGCCGATCATTTTTATCGTCATCGCAGGGGCAACCACCATCTCGCCGGAGACAATCCGCCGGATTGAATCGGCAACATCCTCCGGAGCCATGTCCTTGAGCAGATAACCGCGCACTCCGGCACGGAGCGCTTTTGCCAAGTCGGCTTCTGCGTCACTCATGGTCAGGATCACCACTGGAGTGGCAATGCCCTCCTTGCGGATGCGCTCAAGCAGGCTGAAACCATCCACCGGCTCCATACGCAAGTCCATGACTAGTATGTCCGGCTGCTGTTTGCGCAACAGCTCCATCAATTCCCCGGCATCACCCGTGGCGCCGACCACTGTCATTCCGTAGCGGTGCACGAGAAGCTCGGTCAATCCGCTGCGGCAGAGGCTATGGTCGTCAATCAGGGCAACCCGTATTTTTCCGCTCATTAGTTTTCATTCCTTGCAAATATCAGGATCAGGGAAGCTCAGCCTCACAATTGTACCGGCATGTTCAAAACTCTTTACCACGATCTTACCCCCGATGCGCTGTGCGCGTTCGCGCATGATCATCAGGCCGTAGTGGCCTTCAATCGGGACATCGTTGCAGACGCCGCTGCCATTGTCTTCAATGGTAAACACGTACACCCCATCTTCCCGGCCAACAGTAAGCTGCGCATGCGTTGCGCCGGAATGTGCGGCGACATTTGCCAGCGCCTCGCGCACGATATGAGTAACTTGCAACTCATGTTCGAGCGGCAAGTCGAGATCGGCTATCCGATTGGCGTACCCGAGGGTGATACCGGTGCGCGCATGAAATTCATCGGCCAGCGCCTGCAATGCGTGCTGCAAACCCAGCGGATCCATCTTGCAACGAAAGTGCGTGATGAGTTCACGCACCGTCTTCTGCCCACTGTCTAAAGCTTCGTCGACATCGCGCACACATTCAAAAGCGAGCGGTTCGTTATGCGTCCGCAGTGCCTCCGACAGCAGGCTCATGCGCATCTTGGTATAAACCAGGGTTTGCGCCAGTGAATCATGGATTTCATTGGCCATCATCTGCCGTTCTGCCATCTGGCTGATGCGGCGGCTCTCCCTGTTTTGCCTTGTATTCTCCAGTGTGATGCCGATGATTTCGGCAAACGATTGGAATATCCACCGGGCATTATCAGTAATGTCCTGCGCCCCAGCAAAAAAAATAGTAAATACGCCAAGCTGATCACTGCGATATTTGAGCGGTACGGCAACTACATATTTGCAATCTTCACCGAAAAAATGGCAGTCAAAATGCTGCACACAGGCACCAGCATCAGACGCGCCAATATTCATATTATATGCCGCCTTGCCGCACACACCGCAGTCAAGACTGACAACACTCTCGTGCTCGCAGACCTCGGCAGGCAAGCCAACGGCGCCAATCAGTTGCAGTTCCCGGCCATTGGGGGATAGCACCCGGACAGCCCCGGCGCTGGCGCCGACCGCCTTGATGATCGTGCCGAGAAAACCTTCCAGCAGCACCCACAATTCGCCGCCCTGATATGGCGCCGGTTCACGGTTGCCACAGGCCGGCTCAAGTGCATCACCATTCATGCCCCCAATTTTGCATGAATGGCCGTAATGGGGGTCGAGTTTGAATTGCATATGATTCATTAAATTCTCAATATGATGCGCAACAAGATGCTGCAATTGTGAAACGAGCCAAATATTACCAGCATATCCCCCATTTGGGGGATATCATTCCCCCCTATAAGGCTATAGACATCAACCCTGCCAATTGCGCTTAATACCGTAAATTTAATGGCACTCATCTCGTTGACAATAAAACGCCGGATACTCGTGCTATACGTCAGGACAAAATGAAAATATGTATCGCCTCCGACAGTCATGACCGTGCCGAACCGCTTGCTGCGGCGGTAGCTGCCGCACAGGCTAATGGCGCGCAAGCAGTTATCCATTGCGGCGACCTGATCGGAGCCCAGACCCTGCGCGCTTCGATCAAACTCGGCTTGCCGCTGCATGTCGTGCATGGCAACAATATCGGCGACCCAATGGCCATGCAGCAACTGATGGCAAAATCTGCCGGGAAGCTCATCTATCACGGCCTGGATGCCGTGCTGGAACTTGCCGGGCGGCGTATTTTTGTGACGCATTATCCCCATTACGGCCATGCCATGGCCTGCACCGGAGATTACGATCTCATCTGCTGCGGCCACAGCCACGTCGCCAAAATTGTCGAGCAACCCAATATCAAGGGGGGGCATACTTTGCTGGTCAATCCTGGCTCTGTCGCCGGCATTGATACGCCCGGTGTCGATGCCCCTTGCACATGGATACTGGGCGATCTCGAGCATATGACTTTTGAGATTCGCACGCTGGGGCACTGAGCCACGCATCCAGTGTTATGTTATTGAGCAACATTCAAGCGGGAGATTGATGTGACAACTCCAATCGCAACCAGCCAGACCATACTCGTCGTTGGCGGCGGCATCAGCGGCATGACAGCCGCGCTGGAAGCCGCCGAATGCGGCAAGCAGGTCATCCTGCTGGAGAAAAGCCCCACGCTCGGCGGGCGCACCGCGCTGCTCTACCGCTATTTCCCCAAGCTGTGCCATCCCGTCTGCGGCCTCGAGATCAACCTGCGCCGCCTCAAGGGCAACCGCAATGTGCGCGTGATGACTATGGCCGAAGTATCGCGCATCACCGGCACGCGCGGCAAATACACGGTAACGATCAATATCGCGCCGCGCTACGTCAACGGGAATTGCACGGCCTGCGGCGAATGCGCCAGGGCGGTTTCGTCCGAGATTCCCAACCCGTACAACTACGGCCTCGACAAAATGAAGGTGGCTTACCTGCCGCACGACATGGCGTATCCTTTGCGTTATGTACTTGACCCTTCCGCCATCGGCACGGCGGACGCAGAGCAAGCCAGGGCCGCCTGCAAGTACGATGCAATCGACCTCGGCATGCAGCCGGAGACGATCGAGCTGACTGTTGGTGCGGTGATCTGGGCGACTGGATGGCAGCCCTACGATGCGGCGAAAATCCAGCCTTACGGCTATGACCGTTTCCCGAACGTCATCACCAGCCTCGAGTTCGAGCGGTTTACCGATTTGCGCGGGCCGACCGGCGGCAAGATTCTGCGGCCGTCCGACGGCAAGGAAGCGAAGAACATCGCCTTCATCCAGTGCGCCGGTTCGCGCGACGAAAACCACCTGCGCCACTGTTCGCGCATCTGCTGCATGGCCTCGCTCAAGCAGACGCAATACGTGCGCGAAGTTTATGGCGAGGAGGGCAAGTCCACCATCTACTACATCGACATCCGCGCCATCGACCGCTTCGAGGATTTTTACCAGAAGGTGCAAAACGATTCGACAGTCAAGTTCATCAAGTCCAAGGTGGCGCGTGTCGCGCAGGACGGCAACAGCGGTGACCTGATCCTGCACGGCGTGGATACGGAAGGCTATCACCGCTATGCAAACAATCACGACCTGGTGGTGCTCGCCATTGGCATGGAACCGTCCGTGAAAGGCGTGGACATCCCTGCCGAGATCATTGCAGACGCCAGCGGTTTCCTCGAATCCGAGACCAGCGGCGGCATTTTCGGCGCCGGTTGCGCCGCAAGCCCGCTCGATGTCAACCGCTCGGTGCAGCATGCGACCGCAGCGGCATTGCGGGCGATCCAGGTCATCAACAAAACAGCCGGTGTAGAAATATGAGCGAGATGAAGACAGCGGCTTACATCTGCCAGGGCTGCGGCATCGGCGAACGCTTGAGCGCCAAACAGATGGCGGTGGTCGCACAGAAGGAAGGAAAAATGCAGCTGGTGCGCGAGCATGCCTTCCTGTGCAGCGCCGAAGGCGTACAGATGATCCGTGACGACATCGAAAAGGAAGCCGTCACCCATATCATGATTGCTGCCTGTTCGCGCCGCGCCAAGACCGAGGCGTTCAATTTTCCGGATGTCACGATGACGCGCGCGAATATCCGTGAGGGCGTGATCTGGAGCCAGCCCGAGGGCGACGCGGCGCAGGAAATCATGCAGGAAATGGCGGACGATTATGTGCGCATGGGCTGCGCCGAAATAAAGAAAATGAAGCTGCCGCAGGGCACGCCGGACAAGGCGCAAAACAAACGCATCCTGGTTGTCGGCGGCGGCATATCCGGCCTTACCGCAGCGCTGGAAAGCGCAGAAGCCGGTTATGAAGTGCTCATCGTGGAAAAGCAGAAAGCGCTGGGAGGTTGGGCGGCCAGGCTGTGGAAACGCGTGCCGGCAAAATCGCCCTATACCGATCCGATCGATACCGGCATCGTCGATTTAATAGCGAGCGTAACGCAGCATCCGCGTATCAAGGTGTATCTGAATGCAACCATTGCACAGACCAGCGGCGCGCCTGGGCGTTTTCTCGTACACATCGCTACTGAAAATGGCGCCGCAGCTACCGAAGAAGTCGGCGCCATCGTGCAGGCAAGCGGTTTCACCAACTATGACATCAACAAGCTGCCCGAACTGGGCGGCGGCAAGAGCCAGAATGTGGTGGATCAGGCCGGACTGGAGCAACTGGCCATTGAAGCTGCCAGGCAGGGTCAGCCGGTGCGGCGGCCTTCCGACGGCGGCGAAGTCAGCAGCGTGGCATTCATCCAGTGCGCCGGGCAGCGCGACGAATCCGGCAAGCATCTGCCGTACTGCTCGGGCCACTGCTGCAATACCAGCATCAAGCAGGCCATGTATTTCAAGGACAGCAACCCCGGCATCGACACCGTGGTGATCTACACCGACTTGCGCACGCCGGGCATGGGCGAGGATTTCTATCGCAGCGGTCAGAACAGGGGCGTGACCTTCACCAAGGGAATGGTTTCCGAAGTCGCGGCACATGGTAATTCCTGCACCGTAAAATTCAAGGATATCATCCTCAACGAAGACAGCAGCATCGAGGCCGATCTCGTCGTGCTTGCCACCGGGCAGGTGCCGAACTCGGGGGTGAACATCGATCTTGCGGAAGATGCGCAAGCTGAAGCCAAACCGGTTTCCATCCTGAATCTGACCTACCGTCAGGGCAAGGACTTGCCGCAACTGAAGCATGGCCTGACCGACTCGCACTTCATCTGCTTCCCTTATGAGACGCGCCGCACCGGCATCTACGCGGCTGGCCCGGTGCGCCGCCCGATGGATATTGCACAAGCTACGGAAGATGCCACCGGAGCGGCACTCAAGGCCATCCAGGCCGTGGAAAACGCTTCGCTCGGGCGTGCCGCGCATCCGCGTTCAGGCGATCTGTCCTTTCCCATCGTGCGCCTCGAAGGCTGCACCCAATGCAAGCGCTGCACGGTGGAATGCCCGTTCGGCGCCATCGACGAAGACGAGAAGCGTTACCCGGTGTTCAACGAATCGCGCTGCCGCCGTTGCGGCACCTGCATGGGCGCCTGCCCGGTGCGCGTGATTTCATTCGAAAACTATTCTCCGGATTCCATCGGCAACCAGATCAAGGCGGTCGACATGCCGGACGAATTCTCCGAAAAGCCGCGCATCCTGGTGCTGGCCTGCGAGAACGACGCCTACCCGGCGCTCGACATGGCCGGAATGCAGCGCAAAGTTTATAGCGCCTTCGTGCGCGTGATCCCGGTGCGTTGCTTAGGCTCGGTGAATACGGTATGGATCACCGATGCGCTGAACGGCGGCTGGGATGGCGTGATGATGATGGGCTGCAAGCACGGCGACGATTACCAGTGCCACTTCATCAAAGGCTCGGAGCTGGCGAATTACCGCATGGGCAAGATCGACGACACGCTGAAACAACTCGGTCTGGAAACCGAGCGCGTGACCACCTGTGCAGTCGCCATCACCGACAGCGCCAGAGTGGCGCAACTGATCAACGATTACGCCGCCAAAATTCAGGAAATCGGCATGAGTCCGATGAAGGGTTTTGCGTGAGGCTGACATGAACGAACTCAACATCAAATACCACAACAATTTCCTTAAGGAAGTCGAGGAAAATATCGAGGAAGGCGAATGGATCAAGATGTGCATGCAGTGCGGCGTGTGCTCCGGTTCCTGCCCGCTCGGGCCGTACTGGGCGCATCCGCCGCAGGAGCTGTTCATGATGATCCGTGCCGGCAAGCGCGAACAAGTGCTGAGATCGGATTCGATGTGGATGTGTACCTCATGCTACAACTGCGTGGTGCGCTGCCCGCGCAAGCTGCCGATTACGCAGATCATGCATGGTATCGCGGCTTATGCGAATAATCTTGGCATGGCGCCAAAGATACAGCCGACACGCGACTTCTCCATCCTGTTCTGGAAGAATTGCACACGCACCGGCCGCGTCAACGAGTTGCGCCTGACTCTGGGCCTGTATTTCAATGATGGATTGGTGGCGGGCATCAAGAAAGGCTGGGCAATGCGCAACATCGGCCTTGGCCTGATGAGGGCAGGGCGCCTGAACCTGTTCGAATTATTCAAGGGCCATGAGTGCAAAGATCAAAAGGGCATCCATGCCATGCTGAAAAAAGCGGCTGAAATTGAGCAGCGGCACAAACACCTGACTGCCTGAGGAAAATATCATGGCCAAGAAAGAATATGCGTTTTACCCCGGCTGTTCCTCGCAACTGCGCGCTTCCGCCGCCAACTACCTGGTATCGACTAACTCGATGTGCAAGGTGCTCGACATCAAGATGACCACGATTCCGGACTGGAACTGTTGCGGCGCTTCCATCAGTTATGCGGGCGGCAGCGAGCTGTCGCGCCTGGTGATGAATGCGCGCAACTTCGCGCTCTCCGAAACCCACCTGCCGGATCAGGATATCGTTGCCACCTGCGCCGCTTGCTGGCTGGGCGCGCGCGAGGCGAAGCACAAACTCGAAGCCAGTCCGCAATTGCTGGCCGACACCAACGAGGCGCTGCATGAAGCGGGGTTGAACTACAACGGCAAGGCAAAAATCCGCCATATGGTCGAGGTGCTGATCGAAGACTTCGGCTACGAAACGCTCGGCAAACCCGTCGTGAAACCGCTGGAGGGCATCAAGTTCGCGGGCTATGTCGGCTGCCAGACCAACCGCCCGTTCGGCATCGCCGGGGAATCCTTCGAGAACCCGAAATATCTCGACAAGCTGATCGAAACTGTCGGCGGTGAAGCTGCCATTCAATACGAACAGAAAGTGACCTGTTGTGGCGGTGCGCTGGCTTTTTCCGAGCCGGAAAAAAGCCAGAAGCAGATCAGGGATATCGTCGAGTCAGCCTATGACCAAGGCGCGGACATGATCGTCACGCCTTGCCCGTTATGCCAAGCGAACGTCGAGGTGTATCAATCCGAGATCAACAAAAAATACGGTACCAGGCTGGCGATGCCGGTTACCTACTACAGCCAGCTTATGACCGTTGCCTACGGCGGCACGGCGAAGGAGGCCGGCCTGGACGGCCATATCATCCAGCCGAAAAAATTACAGGATATCGCGGACAAGCAATTATAATTCACCGCAAAAAGGGCATTAAATTCACTGAGGAGAATCATCATGCAACACCTGACACCCAAAGAAGCATTCGATTTTCTGCAAGCCAATCCAGAGGCGGTATTCATAGACGTGCGCAGCGAAATGGAATACATGTTCGTCGGCCATCCGATAGGCTCCATCCTGATCCCCTGGGTGGACGGGCCGGAGTGGAATATCAATCCGGAATTCGTTGCCCACGTGAGAAAAGCTTCCAGCGTGAACCGCCCAGTGGTGCTGATCTGCCGCTCCGGGCGCCGCTCCGCCGACGCGGGATTGGCTCTGGAAAAAGCTGGGCTAACGGAGATATATAACGTAACCCATGGTTTTGAAGGCGATCTGGATAATACACACCATCGCAACTCCCACAACGGCTGGCGCCACGACGGCTTGCCTTGGGCACAGACCTGAAACGAATAAGCCGGCGTTCCCTTGATTCTCCGAACCTGCGTTAAATTACAACAGGCCGGGAGTAGCTATTTATGCTTGGCTGCTGCGTCCCAAGCAGCCAGCATAAGGATGTTAGGGCGACATTTAGCAATCTTCAGTCATTAGCATCACCATACATCCCATCCAGTTCTGCCGCGCGCTTCTCCGCCGCTTCGCGTTCCATATGCTGCATTCTTTCATGATAGTGTTTCAGGCGTTTATCTGCGGCATGCTTTTTCAATGGAATGGTGTTCTCGCCGTACAGCACCTGCTTGAGAAAGCGGAAGCCGAATAACATCAATAAAGTGTCGTCACCGAGAATTTCTATGGTCTCTTTTGTGTTGAGGTCGTAGAGTTCGCCGAAGCCTTCGCTCACCACAAAACTGCGGAAACGGTCGAGGTCATAGCAGGCCATGAAGAAAAGCTCCCGGCTGCGTCTGGAAGGCTTGCCTACGCTGGGGCCTGAAGATTTTTTCTTGAGAATGAGCTGGCGCCAGCCGCGCGCAAGTTCGTCATATTCCACCACCCCCTGTTCCTTGCGGTACTCGTCGATAGTGATCTGGCGCGGCTCATTGTGGCCCAGGCAATGTTCTTCCTTCACCAGGGCGTAGGAATCACGGTCGGTATATTCGTCCTGTCTGCGCATCGACAGGAGAGCCACCGGGTAGTAGCGGCAGGCAGTCGGACGATCCTCATAGACACTGCAACCTTCCGCGGTCATGAACTGGCAGGCCGTGCCGTTTGCAATGGGACGTAACTTCACACCAGCGATGCTGTCCTGCTCCATCTCGTAGGGTACGGTATATTTTTGCAGGAATGCGCCTGAGCTCATTTCGAAACGGTGCTTTAGGCGCAGGATGTCATAAGGGGTGAGCGAAATGTCGATGTTGCTGCAACAGGCGTTCCAGCATGCTATACCTTTGTGGCACTGAAACCGCATTACCTTGCCGCCATCGAACATCTGCGGCACTACCGGGTTGCCGGGGAATGGCAGGTCGGATGCATTGTAGGTATCCATTACGCGCTCCTTGTAGAGTTCGAGTTTCTATACCCAGCCTTCCCCTGTATATGGGAGGGGCGGAGAAAAAACGGGCATCGCATGATGCCCGTTTCTGCTGTTCAATCTCCGGTGCGCCAGCTTAGTGCGGGGCGGCAGCTTTGAACAGCTTGGTCTTGTCCACCAAGTCCACATGCTTGCGCTTGAAGCATGTCCACTTCTTGCTCTTCTTGTCGTAGATGGAGTTGACGAAACAATGCCAATTCTTCTCATCGACGAAGTTCTTGTCGGTGCGGTAATAGAAACCTGGATAGCGCGACTCTTCACGGAACTGGATATGCTTCATGTGCGCCTCCGCCGTGATGATGCGGTGGAAATTTTCCCAGGCGCGCAGTAGTTCGTGCAGGTCTTTGGCACGTGTCTTGCCGGCGTCTTCCTTGATCATCTCCAGCTTCTCTTCGGCCATCGCCAGCAATTTCTCATTGGTGTTGTAGTAGGTAGCGACACCGGCGACATATTCGTCCATGATCTTCTGCAAGCGCATCTGCAACATCTTGGGCGAGATATAGTTGGGGTTGATGTCGATGGCAGTGGTGTAATCCTTGTTTCCGAGAAAGTTGCGCACCGGCTTGTAGATGGTCTCGGCGATCTGCTCCGGCGTTTCGTCGAATTCCGGCTTCCAATCCTTGTTATCGAGCGCGTATTTGACCATTGCCTTGGAAGCGAGACGGCCTTCGGCATGCGAGCCGGAGGAAAACTTGTGGCCAGAAGCGCCCACGCCGTCGCCGGCGGTGAACAGGCCTTTCACCGTAGTCATGGAGCGGTAGCCCCAGTTCCAGCCGCGCGGCAGGTGCGCCGGTACGCCATCGTAGTCGCCTTCTTCCGCCGTCGGCGCGCCCACGTCTTCGGGGCCGGATACCCAGATACCGCAGCAACCCGAGTGCGAGCCGAGCAGGTAGGGCTCGGTCGGCATCAATTCGGAATTCTTTTTCTCCGGCTCGATGTTCTCGCCCACCCAGATGCCGCACTGGCCGATGCACATGTCGAGGAAATCTTCCCAGGCTTCGGCTTCAAGATGCTTGACTTCCTTGGGTGACAGCGTTTCGCGGCACTTTGCCAAAGCGGTTACCGTGTCCATATAAATCGGGCCGCGGCCTTCCTTCATCTCGTGCAGCATCAGGTGATTGCGCAGGCAGGAAGCAGGAACGGCGGCCTGCCCGTATGGGGGATAGTCGTTCAACATTTCCTTGTTCTTGGTCATGTAGTCTTCGCCATAGGCGTTGGTCGCCTTGGCCTTGAACAGCAGGAACCATGCACCGACCGGGCCGTAGCCATCCTTGAAGCGGGCCGGCACGAAGCGGTTTTCCATCATGGTCATTTCGGCGCCGGCTTCGGCGGCCATCGCATATGTGCTGCCCGCATTCCACACCGGATACCAGGCGCGCCCCGAGCCTTCACCCACCGAGCGCGGGCGGAACAGATTGACGCAGCCCCCCGCGGCAAGCAGCACTGCCTTGGCCTTGTAAATGTGGATGGTATTGGTGCGCACCGAGAAGCCGGCGGCTCCGGCGATGCGGCTGGGGTCATTCTTGTCGTTGATCAGATGCACGATGAACACGCGCTCCTGGATGCGATCCATACCCAATGCCTTCTTGGCGGCCTCGGCGACGATGGTCTTGTAGGACTCGCCGTTGATCATGATCTGCCACTTGCCCGAACGCACCGGTTTGCCGCCATCCTTCAACAGGGGCAGGCCTTCCTTGATGGATTCTGCGCCGTCATGGCGCACGCCCTCGGCATCGGTCTTCCAGATCGGCAGCCCCCATTCTTCGAACAGGTGCACCGAGTCGTCCACGTTGCGCCCCAGATCATAGGCAAGGTCGTCCCGGGTGATGCCCATCAGGTCATTGGAAACCATGCGCGCATAATCCGCCGGATCCAACTCGGGTCCGATGTAAGTGTTGATGGCCGACAGCCCCTGCGCTACGGCTCCCGACCGATCCATGGCGGCCTTGTCCACCAGTTTTATTTTAAGTTCTTTACCGGTCTCTGCCTTCGCCGCTTCCGCCCAGCGCATTATTTCATAAGCCGCGCCGCAGCAGGCCATCCCGCCGCCGATCAGCAAAATATCCAGCTCTTCCTGGACGACTTCCGGGTTTTCAAAAGTTCCTGTAGACATAGCAATCACCTCTATTCGTTAAATGGGGCACGCATGGCGCACCGTATTTTTACTTGCGCCGGATCAGTTCGGCGGAGTTTCCGGCACGGAAACCGCCCATCACATCCTTGGTAAAAAATCCGCTCTTGCCGATATCCGCCAGTTTTGGCATCGGCTTGTTGCCGTATGTGTCTATCGAACCTTCCGAAGTAGTGCGGATCGGGAATTTGAAACGCTTCAACGTGCCATTCCTGAACTTGATCGTCCACATGATCGAATCCGAGCCGCGCAACGGTTGCACCGAACCGCCCATCGGCACGATGTCGGCGTAATGGCGCACCTCGATCGCATTCTGGGGACAAATCTTCACGCAGGAATAACATTCCCAGCACTGCTCCGGTTCCTGGTTAAACGCCCTCATGGCATGGCCGGTTTCCGAACCGTCCTTGTCCAGCTTCATCAGGTCATGCGGGCAGATATACATGCAAGCGGTCTTGTCTTGCCCCTTGCAGCCATCACATTTATCGGTACGTAGATAGGTTGGCATTGCGCGTCCTCCTCAAGAGTAAAAAACATTAACCAATATCCACTGTCCTGC
>JAHFRC010000050.1 GCA_023259015.1 Nitrosomonadales bacterium
GCTTGAAACAGAAGCATTCGATCTTGTTGAAATATTGCGCCGTCCAGCCGGGGCTTACGCTGGGCACGGCCTGCCCCATGAGGGACTGGTTGGTCGGGTTCTTGACATGAAAAGCAGTCATGACAATTTCGCCCGGGTGCACCCGGAATTTATTCTGGTTGGCGCCGAATTCCCAGCTCAATCCCTGCATGGTATTTCCGTTAAGTTCAACCGTCACGAAACGCGACGTATCGATTTTTCTGGCCTGCACCGTTTGTGCGGAAGCCGCGCCGCCAGTCTTGCCGTTTAGCCCGGTTATTTTGCATAGCGCGTCGTAGAACGGCACCATGGCAAACCCGAACACACTGGCGGCAGACACGGCCAGCAAAAGCTTTTTAACCAGCTTGCGGTTGGCCTGTTGTATCTTTTCATCCATGACGCTAATGCCAGAACTTGAGCCAGGCAATTACGTAAAAAAGCAGTGCTATCCCGCCCAATATAAAAGCGAGATACGTGCTCGACCGGTTGTTTCCATACTTCGCGCTATCGTTCATTTCGCGGTTCCTTTCGGTTGGTTCACTGGTCATGTTCAAATACCCATACCGTCATTCCGGCGCAGGCCGGAATCCAGCAAGACAAAAATGCATTTTGTTTAAACCCACTGGATTCCGGCCTGCGCCGGAATGACGTGGCGATTTTTTCATTTCACTTCCGGCGGCGTAGTGAATGTATGGTAAGGCGGCGGCGAGGGCAGGGTGAACTCCAGCCCTTGCGCACCTTCCCATACCTGCGCTGTCGCCTTCTCCCCATTGCCGCGTGCCGTCTTGATGATGTTGTACAGGAAGATCAGTTGCGATGCGCCGAGCAGGATGGCGCTGACCGAAGAAATCATCTGGTACTCGGAGTACTTGAGTGCGTAGTCGGCAAGGTGGCGCGGCACGCCCGCCAGCCCGACCATCATCATCGGGATGAAGGTGAAATTAAAGAAAACGATGGTCAGCCAGAAGTGCAGCTTGCCCAGCTTCTCGTCATACATGTGGCCGGTCATCTTGGGCATGTAGAAATAAGTCGCTCCCATGAAGCCCAATACCGCGCCGCCGAAGAATGGATAATGGAAGTGGCCCACCACATACATCGTGTTGTGATACTGCGCATAGGCGGCAATATCCGGGATCACGAGGCCGGTCAGTCCGGCAATGCCGAACATCACGATCATGCCCAAGCCGAACAGCATGGGGGTTTCAAAGGTCATCGAGCCGCGCCAGATGGTGGCGATCCAGCAGAAAATCATGACCGCCGTCGGGATGGAAACCGCCATGGTGGCATACATGAAATACAGTTCTCCGGCCAGCGGTATACCGGAAGACAGCATGTGGTGCGCCCACACCATCGAACCCAATATGCCGATGGCCCAGAAAGAACACACCTGCGCCTTGTAGCCATAGACCGGCTTGCGCGCGAAGGTGGACAGGATGCCTGGCAATATGCCCCAGGCCGGAAGCAGCACGATGTACACTTCCGGGTGCCCGAAGAACCACAGCAAATGCTGGAACAGCAGGGGGTCGCCCCCGCCCGACGCGATGAAAAAGTGGGTGCCGAAATGCCGGTCCGTGAGCAGCATGGTGACCACGGCGCCCAGCACCGGAATCACCGCCAGCAACATGAATGAAGTCACCAGCCACGCCCAGCAGAACAGCGGCATTTTCCACAGCGTCATGCCGGGTGCGCGCATGTTGAAAATGGTGACAATCACATTGATCGCGCCGGTGATGGACGAGATGCCCAGCAGGTGCACCGTCAGAATGGTGAAGTCCATCCCGATGCCGGACTGCAAGTCCAGCGCCACGTTATCCATCGTCCATGCGTTTGACGCGGCGCCATCGCCTATGCCGAAGAACTGCAGGAAGAACGGGATCAGCAACAGGATTGCGGCAGGCGGCAATATCCAGAAGCCCCAGTTGTTGAGCCGGGGCAGCGCCATGTCCGATGCGCCGATCATCATCGGGATCAGGTAATTGTTGAACCCGGTGGTCAGCGGCATGATGAAGGCAAAGACCATGATCAGGCCATGCAGCGTGACGAGCTGGTTGTAAATCGAGGGGTTCATGAGTTGCAGGCCAGGCATGAACAGTTCGGCGCGCACGAGCAGGATCAGCAGGCCGCCCACAAAGAACATGGTTGTGCCGAAGATCATGTACATCAAGCCGATGTCTTTGTGGTTGGTGGATTTCAGCCAGCGCATGATGCCGGTCGGATGGCCGTGATGCGCGTCATGTTCATGCGAAGCCGTTGCCGTTGTAGCTGTCGTCATTTTTATCCCCTCAATAATTACCGTAACGCCTTAACCTGCGAAGGCTGAACCATGTCTCCCATGCTGTTGCCGAACGAGTTCCGCTCATAAGTAACAATCGCGGCGATATCGATATCGGAGAAAGTGTTCTTGAACGCCTGCATGGCGGTACCCGGCTTGCCGTTCATCACGCGGTCGAGATGCCCATCCTTGATCAGGCGGCCATCCTTGTCCAGGAACGGGCCGTTGACGATCTTGCTGCCAGCCAGCGCCGGGAAAGCGCCGGGAAGCCCCTTGCCTTCGGGCTGATGGCAGCTGATGCAAATTTTTTCGTAGATTTCATGACCATGCTGCATCAAGTCTTCTTTGGCCCAGACCTTGTCCGCACTCGCGGAGGCTGCGGCTGATTCGGCCTTCTTCTGCGCTACCCACTCCTGATATTTTTCCTCACTCACCGCCTCGACAATGATCGGCATGAAAGCATGGTTCTTGCCGCAAATCTGTGCGCATTGCCCGCGGTAGGTGCCGGGCTTTCCAATCTTCACCCAGGTTTCGCGCAGGAACCCAGGAACGGTGGCGCGCTTGACGCCGAATGCGGGCACTCCCCAGGAATGCATCACGTCGCTGGACATGAGCAGGATGCGCACCTTTTTATTGACCGGCAGCACCACCGGGTTATCCACTTCCAATAAATAATTTTCGCCTTTGGGCGCCTTGCCATTTATCTGGTCCTGGGTCGTCTTCAGCGCACTGACGAATTTGATTCCCTCGGCAGGGTACTCGTATTGCCACTTCCATTGGCTACCCGTCACCTTGAGCACCATGTCGGCATCAGTCTTGGTGTCTTCCATGGAAACGGCGGCGTGGTATGCGGGGATGCCCATCACCACATAGTCGAGAAGGAACAGCATTACAAACGGGGCGATTACCAGCATCCATTGCCACCGATTAGTGGGGCCGGTAAAGGTGGCCGGTTGTTGTCCCTTGTCTTTGCGGTGGTTGAGGATGGAATAAATCAGGATGCCTAGCGTCACAAAAAACAGTGTGATGATGATGGCAAAAAACTGGTTATGGACGTGCAGCGTATCTTCGGCCAGAGGCGTTACCGGCGTCTGGAAATTGAATGCCCAATCAGCCTGTGCAGTAGCCGCATTGAACACGGTAAGCACCATCAATATTATTCTTAAAAGATTTTTACCTTTCATAGCGCTTCTCTCCCAAGTTGAGTCGCATCAAACTTTGTGGCGGCATTATTTTGGTCGGCACCAGCATACTAGTAAACTTGGCTGTTCATGGCAAGAGCAAGCGGGGGCGAATTGCTTCAATAAAAAAGCGACCGAAGGAAATAGTAAAAAGGGATTGTTGCCTCAAAACGTTGGCAACCGAAACAAAGGGGGGTTATCAACAAAAATCAAAAGTGCATTAGGGCAGGTTATGCCAGCCGGATAGGGCTGTCTGGCATAGTCCGCCGGATTATTGTGCTCATGAAATGAAAATGGAATTACTTATTGGCGGCGTTTTGCTTTGGGAATTGGAGCGAGCGGAAAGCGTGGAAGGCGGGAGGGAAAGGGGCGGGTCAGCGTTGTGTGGCAGGCACATACTTTTTTTCCATGATCAAATGTTCGCCAGTAATGAAATGGTAAGCGTTTTTTCCCGCATTCTTGGACATGTACATGGCTTCATCGGCCTTCTTTAGCAGGGTTTCGGTATCTGTCGCATCCTGGGGATACATGGCAATGCCCAACGAGCCGGAAATATAGACCTCCTGTTCCAGCAGCATGAAAGGCTGGTTGAGTTGTTCCAGGAGTTCGCGGGCGATTCCGGTGATGGTTTCCTTGTCCATTTCTCCGGCGAGGAGAACGGTAAATTCATCGCCGCCCAAACGGGCCACCATATTTTCTTCTCCCGCCTTTTTTTTCAAACGGTTTGCCGATTCCTGCAATAAGGCATCTCCAGCCGGGTGGCCCATATTGTCGTTGATCCACTTAAAGCGGTCGAGATCGATAAATATCAGGGCCAATATTTTTCCTTTGTTTTTTGCCTCAGCCAATTTCTGTTCCAGGGTTCGCCTGAACAATTCACGGTTGGGCAATTTGGTCAGGGAGTCGTAATTGGCCTGAAAATAGATGGTGCGCTCTGCATTCTTGCGCTCGGTTATGTCCCGCACGATGGCAGTAAATAATACCCTGCCCCTCAAGTTAACTTCGCTGACAGAGACCTCAAGGGGGAAATGGGAGCCATCCCTGCGCACACCGACCTCTTCCCGATTGCTTCCAAGCACTGTGGAATGGCCGGTTGCCAAATAACGGGCCAAGTAGCTGTCATGCAACTCCCGGTGAGGGGGGGGCATCAGCATGGAAATATTGTGGCCGAGCATGTCCGATGCGGGGTAGCCGAATATTCTGCTTGCCGCCTGGTTCATGGATTCTATGATGCCCTTTTCATCAATGACGATAATGGCGTCCACTGCCGTATTGAAGATGGCTTCCATCCGCGCCTTCTGCTCCTCTACCTGGGCCTGAAGGCGCTTGCGTTCCGTAATATCGCGGATGATGCCGACAGTGCCGACAAAAGGGTCGCAGCCTTCATCGACTATCGTCTCCCGGATACCGGTGCAACTGACGTCAGCGATGATTTCCCAATTCGAGTCAGGAATTTCTGCCCCGGTCTGGGGGCCGGCTTTCCTTTTCAGGCGTACTTCCAAGCCGGTGGTTTTCCGGTTAAAGGCGCGACGCTCGTCAAATAGCCCGGGAGAACAAACCGGGATTGTTTGTTCTCGACGGATCCGGTTTACCACGCGGGCATAGCTGACTTTATCCAGATCCTCTTCCAGGATAAGATTTTCAAAATGCAGCCCCAACAGTTCATCCTGGGTATATCCCAATCTTTCGACAGAGTCATTAAGAAAAATGAAATTACCATTCTTATCCAGCCGATAGATGATGTCCGGAACGGTCTGCATCAATTGACTGTCGGTCAGGGCGACCGTATTGCCCCGCATGCGGTGAGAGAAAATCCGCAGGAGATTTTTTGCGACCCTGGGGTCGATATGGGTCAATTCCCACAGGTCATCACTTCGCATCTCCAGTATGCGGCATTGACCCACCGCCTTGACATAAGCGGTTGCCGATTTTTCATCGATGACCGACAGTTCCCCGACACACTCGCCAACTTGAACCGTAGCAATAGGGCGCGAGTTCACATCATGCAGGTGAACGGTCAATTTGCCATCCAGCAATTGATAAAACGAGTGCGACTCCTTCTTCGGGGAAAGAAGGATTTCATCCGCATCTATCAAGCAAACAGGACACCGCTCCAAGATGCCGCGCACCGCCTCATAAGGGATGTCCTTGAAAATGACCAGGTCCTGGTAACGTTCACCAGAATATAACATATCGATCCATCCCGCCTGCAACTCGTTCCTGTTGAAAATCGATTAACATCCTTTTTGCCCGGGGTAAACTTCCAACCCTGCCTGTGAGTGTGTAACTGTTTGACATATACTGGGATACCTCCAATCACCCACCCGAAAGGCAAATAATAGTGTTGCGGACACTTTGCGAAGATTCTGCATCACGGTAGCCTGGGGTTCCGGTGTCACATTCTATCGGGTGGTAACAAGGTTTATCGAAGGAATCGCACCTTGATCCGCGCAACACCACCTTGTGGTAAGAATCGGCAAGAAGTATAGCGCAGATGAGAACCTGGGAGGGAGATGGAGTTGCATTCCTCTTCCTCTTCCCCTTCCCCTTCCCAGAGTCATCCATCACCTCATACAGAACCCTTGTGCCAGGCTAATTGCGGTCTCTGGAATGTAATTTTAGATGTGAGGGCAGCAGTGAAATAAAAGTATTCTGATACGTTTATTGAGCAGGTGTGGCACATCCCATCCGGTTACTCAAAAAACCCATCATGCGTGAATTTAATTAACGAACTGCATTGCGGATGGGTGATTGCAAACCCGGCCATCTCTATAATGGGATTCCCATGGGCAGTTGAATTTTTCCGTCAGGCACTCCACCAAGTCGGTATCTCCAAACATGCGCGCCTGGCATGAGGAAGTTTTTTTCTGCCGTGTTCGCGGGTTGAAGGATTTTTTCCATTCGGCATATGCTGCCCCGACAAGCCCATTTTCATCGGATAACCCGCGATCTATCTGCGCTGGGCTTGGGGTGTAATCCCTGCGGGTTGCAAATGCCAACCTGATAAAAGCATTCTTATCAATTAAGCCCCGTTCTATTTGCACCGGTGTGGCGATGTAATCAGAGCGCTCGGCAAATTTGTGCTTGACCAACTCGTCTTCATCAGTCAAG
Organism: Nitrosomonadales bacterium; assembly: GCA_023259015.1. GTDB lineage: Bacteria > Pseudomonadota > Gammaproteobacteria > Burkholderiales > Gallionellaceae > CAITJF01. Next base: position 6,583 of record JAHFRC010000050.1, read on the forward strand.
CCGCGTTCTACCTGTGCCGGTGTCGGGGTGTAATCCTTACGCTCGGCAAATGCCAGCCTGACAAGCGAGTCTTTATCCGTTAAGCCACGTTCCACCTGGGAGGGAGTTGGGGTGTAATCTTGGCGGGTTGCAAATGCCACCCTGATAATTGCGTCCGCATCAGTTAATCCACGCTCTATTTTGTCCAGTAATGATTTCGACATACGAGTTCCTCTTCTGTCATTTTTGACTTGAAATGGCGTATTGATTTGCTAATGGGTGGGCACAGGAATTCCTATCTCAAAATAGCATCTTCCCACTGGCACATTCACACGAGCATCCTGCGTTACTATACTGAGTCAGTATCGGAAGCCATATAGTCCTTTTGGACTACCTGAAATGGGGTATTCAGCCCGCACTGGGTGCTCCTGCTTTGAGTTGGAGCACAGCGCGGCAACTGCTGGAAACGGGGGAAGCCATGGAGGTGGCGAACTGGTTGAATTTTTCGGGGGAAGCTATGCAAGTGAAGTAATGTCACGGGTTTTTATTTTCAGTTGTTCCCCCCAGTCTTGCCAACTTGCGAAGATATTTTCCATCATCTGGTTCATATCCTTCTCGCTGATTGCCAATCTGGAGGCTTTAGCGTGCAGGCTTGGCAACATTTCCTTGCGGGTAGCATCATCCGCCATGCAGATATCTGCCAAGGCAAGCGCAATATGCAAAGACAATGTTAACCCATGAATCCGTGACCCCTCTTGGAAGTCTGCCTCATCAGGCGCTTCACAATTATAAATTGCAGTTACGATCATTAACGGCAAACCCCACTCCAGCAACAATGTGGCGTTCAGTTCACGGTGATCGCAGCCGAAGGCTTTTTGCTCTAATTCAACCCGGGTATGGAAATCTTCGGACTTGGAAATAATTTCACCGTAGCGTTCGGAAAAAATTGATGCCAAGGCCAATTCTCCAAGACTGCATAACAGTCCGGCAGTAAAGTTTTCCTCAGTATTAAACTTGGCATAAGGGGCAAGCGCCTGTGCTGAAATGGCTGTGGCTAAAGAGCGTGACCAGAATTTCTCATAATCGAATTGGGGGCAATTACCGCTGCGATAATTATGTATTACAGAGAAGGCAGTAACGATGACGCGCACCTGGCGTGTGCCGAGTGTAGTGACGGCTTTGGGGAGCGAGACTATGGGTGTGTTATGGCCGAAATTAGCGGTATTGGAAAACTTTAACAACTCCCCCGCAATAGCCGGGTCAGACTGTACCAAACGAACCAGTTCGTCGAGATTGTAATCATCACGCTGCAACAACCTGATGATAGCCAAAGCCAATCCCTTGGGTGATGGTAATCGTCCCGATGCTTTGAGACTTACATAGCGTACTGGGTCGACCAGCTTCATGATTAATTACCCCTTCTGGAATTCATGACATATTACCCATGCCCCCAGAATCCCATTAATTATTAAAAGTATAGTATCAATATTGTATGTATTGTCAAATTCATCAATCGTCCTTGTGGCGAACAAATGAAATGTCCGGTTTGGGGATGAGAAATGGAAACACCTTTAAGTCGGGCGCGTTGGTTACAGGAGACCTGGAAAATGAGGTTCGAAGAAGTGCAGGAAGAATGAAGTGCAGGAAGGCTGAGGAAAGCCGGGGAGATGCGGATGTTGGGAGTTCGTGGGTGGTTTCTGCCGCTGCATGAAGCCGGCGGATTGGGCGGGCTAGCAGGCCGACGGCCGGAACGCAAAAATTGGCAACAAGGCTGAACTGCGTTCAACCTATAGCTTTATTTATCGCGGGAAAACCCCCGGCTATGCCGGGGAGACAGTAGAAGTTTGACATATACAGGAGTCCATCAGCGACACTCCCCACGTGAGCCGCCAAGCACACGTAGAAAGGAGAGTCGAGATGGACGACGGAGAAAGCTTAAGTCATAGCAGATGGGAGTGCAAATACCACGTTGTATTCATTCCGAAGTGTAGAAGGAAAGCGTTGTATGGTCAGTTAAGGCCGCACCTTGGAGAGGTATTCAAGAGGCTGGCTGGGTATAAAGAGAGCAGGGTAGAAGAAGGTCATTTGATGCAGGATCATGTGCACATGTTGATATCGATCCCACCGAAGTACGCGGTATCGCAAGTAGTGGGATACATCAAGGGCAAGAGCGCGATCTATCTGGCGCGAATGTACGGAGGACAGAAGCGCAACTTTGTTGGACAGCACTTCTGGGCAAGAGGCTACTTTGTTTCAATGGTAGGGCGGGATGAAGGGCTGATACGAGAATACATCCGCCACCAAGAGGAAGAAGACAAGCGCCTGGAGCAGATGAATCTGTGGCGTTGACAGGCCACCTTCAGGTGGCTCAAAAAGGAGGGGCCGCGTAAGCGACCCCGTTTAGCCGCTTTGAGCGGCTCACAAACTAAAGCCCCCGGCTTTGCCGGGGGATACTTACTTCTGCTAAACCCCTTGCACATGCTGCGCGCAAGGGTTTTTAGCATAGGCGTTCACAAAAGAATCTGATTAGCAAACAAGCTGCAGATTCGTAGGGGCAAAATACTCGGTATTGCCTGCCACGGTATGAGCGGCACGGGATGCGCTAATATCATTCTTGACTGCGCGCCAGCTGCACGTTGCCTTGTTCTCGGCTGCCTGTTGCAGTTGTGCCGTCACGGTGTAATAGCCGCTTACATCCACGTTACGGGTGAAGCTGGGGTTCAAGCCGGAATAAATCACTTCCAAGTCGCTGTTTGAAAAGGCCGGGCCTGCGTGAGCGGCCGAGGTTGCCAAAACGCCAGTGATGATGCTTGCCAAGATACGTGTTTTCATGATGAGTCTCCTTATTGGTCGGTAAATTAAAGTTCAGTTGCATCGGTTCTTTTCTGGGCGATTCCCAGTGAGTGCAGTTTTGCAAACAATAGTTAATCGGGGCTTAATAAATGATTAACTGAAACTTAAAATGTGTGGCATTCCGAATTAACCTGCTGGTCAGTGCAGAATCCCCAATTCATGGTGGCGGCCTGTTCGGATTTTTAAACTACAGGGGCACGCTGCGCACAAGGGGTTTCTTCACAGGGGCGCGTATGAAGCAATTTCTTAATCAGAGGCAGCGCTAACCGGCAGGAAATGGGAAAATAGAATGTAACCCCTTTAAGTACAAAAAATGCCCCTTTCCAATTCAACCAAGCCCGCCGCCGTTGATCGCCTGTCTTACCTGCGAAACCTGTGGCCGTTCCTGCGCCCTTATCGCGGACGTGTTGCGCTGGCTTTTGTGCTGTTGTGCCTCGGCTCCGCCACCATGTTAGTGGTGCCGCTGGCGTTTCGCGACTTGATCGATTTCGGTTTCGGGCAACGGCAAAATGCTGGCGGCGGGTTATTGGGTGTATCGAGTCTGAACAGCCATTTTGTATTGCTTTTCTGGCTGGCGGCACTGTGGGCGGTAACTGTGGCGGCGCGCTACTACACCGTATCATGGGTGGGCGAGAGGGTGACGGCGGATTTGCGCAGCGCGGTGTATGCGCGCATGCTGATACAGTCGCCGCAGTTTTTCGAGACCCTGCAAACCGGCGAAGTGTTGTCGCGCCTGACGGGAGACACCACGCTGATCCAGACCGTGATTGGCAGTTCCATTTCGATGGGTTTGCGCAGCCTGTTCCAGTTTGCCGGCGGCATGGTCATGCTGGCTGTGACCAGTTTTTATTTATTCTCGTTGAATCTCGGCCTGATGGCATTGCTGATGCTGCCCATTTTCGCCATCAGCCGCAAAGTGAAAAAGCTCTCGCGCGAATCGCAGGACAAGATCGCCGATGCCTCGGCGCTGGCCGGAGAGATACTCAATGCGGTGCCGACGGTGCAAGCCTATACGCAGGAGCAGCGCGAAGCCAAGCGCTTCGCCGATCGTGCAGAGGAGAGTTTTGCCACTGCGATCCGGCGCACCCGCGTGCGTTCGGCGATGACGGCGCTGGTCATCACAGAGGTGATGGGTTCCATAATTTTCGTGTTGTGGATCGGCGCAAACCTGGTGCATGCAGGCAGCATGAGCGGTGGGCAACTGGCCTCGTTTGTTCTTTATGCGGTGCTGGTGGCGGGCGGTGTGGGCACCATGGCGGAAGTGTGGGGCGACGTGATGCGCGCGGCGGGTGCAGCCGAGCGCCTGCTGGAATTGCTGCATGCCCACTCCACCATCGTCGAAGCTGCTGCGCCGCAAGCGTTGCCGCAACCCCGGCAAGCGGCAATCCATTTCGAGCAAGTCATCTTCCGTTATCCGGCGCGCCCGCAAACCGTAGCGCTGGACGACATCACGCTCGACATCGCCCACGGCGAAAGCGTCGCGCTGGTAGGCCCTTCCGGCGCGGGCAAGACCACGCTGTTCCAGCTCCTGCTGCGCTTTTACGACGTGACGGAAGGCTGTATCCGCCTCAACGGGCAGGACATCCGCCAGCTTTCATTGCACGACCTGCGCGGCAAGATCGCCATCGTGCCGCAAGACCCGGTGATCTTCTCGGCCAGTGCGCTGGAGAATATCCGCTACGGCCATCCGTCTGCCAGTGATGCAGAAATTTTTGCCGCCGCCAGATCGGCGCAGGTGGAAGAATTCATTGATCGCCTGCCGCAAGGCTACCAGACATTTCTCGGTGAACGCGGCACGCGCCTGTCCGGCGGGCAGCGTCAGCGCATCGCCATCGCACGGGCGATCCTGAAAAACGCCCCGTTGCTGCTGCTGGATGAAGCCACCAGCGCGCTGGATGCAGAATCCGAAATACTGGTGCAGGAAGGCTTGAACGCCGCCATGCAGGGGCGTACCACGCTCATCATCGCGCATCGGCTGGCCACAGTGCAAAAGGCGCACCGCATCGTGGTGCTGGAACACGGGCGCATCGTCGAAACCGGCACACCCGCTGACTTGCGCAAACAGAGCGGGCTTTACGCGCGGCTGGCTCGTTTACAATTCGACGTTTGATAATCCTGCAACTCGAAGAAAGAGCCATGTCAGAACACACCATCGATATTCCGTCTGATGGCAGCATGAATCCCAAGGCCTGGTACCAGGCGCACAGCAAGTTGCCGGGTTTTGTTTATGACGCCGCACAGGCTGCCGCGATTGACGAACTGGATGTGCTCTGGCATCAGTTGATGGAATTCAAGGCAAAGCGCAACCGGTTCCTGGGACGCAGCCTGCTTAGTCCGGAAGTGCCCCACGGCCTGTATCTCTGGGGCGGTGTCGGGCGTGGCAAGACATTCCTGATGGATGCGTTTTACAACTGCCTGCCGTATCGCCGCAAGCGCCGCATTCACTTCCACAACTTCATGGCCGAGGTTCATCACGAGATGAAGTTACTGTCCGACAAAAAAGATCCGCTGATCGCCCTGGCCGACAACGTCGAAAAATCCACCCGCGTACTGTGCCTCGACGAATTCCATGTCGATGACATTGCCGATGCAATGATCCTGGGGCGGTTGATGGCGGCGATGCTCGAGCGCGGCGTGGTGCTGCTGACCACATCCAATTACCCGCCGGATGGCCTGTATCCACACGGTTTGCAGCGGCAAAATTTTTTGCCCGCGATTGCGCTGCTCAAGCGCGAGCTGAAGGTAATAAACGTGGATGGCGGCAGTGATTACCGCCAGAAGAAAACGGCGCGTGAGCCGATATTCATCGTGCCACCTGACGAGGAGGGCGAAGCACGAATGGCAGATTTGTTCGGGCGGATAGCCGCAGGAACGCAACGCAACGAACGACATATTGAAATCCAAGGCCGTCTGATACCGGTGAGAAAAGTTGCGCGCACCGTAGTATGGTTCGAGTTCAAGGAATTGTGCGGCGGGGCGCATGCGCAGGAAGACTATCTGGAGATTGCCCACCGCTATCCCACGGTGTTCTTGTCGAACATCCCGCAAATGGGTGCCGAAAATGCCTCCGAGGCGCGGCGCTTTACCTGGCTGGTGGATGTGCTCTATGACAACAATGTCCGGCTGGTGGCATCATCGGCAGCCGCACCGGAAAAAATTCATACCGAGGGCGTGGCATCCGAAGAATCTTCCCGCACCGCCAGCCGCCTTACCGAGATGCAGACAATGCATTACCTGCAACAGCCGCATCACACGCAGGGCGTGACGTTGTAATAAATTCACAGCGGCGAAATAAACACGCTCTCGCGCAATTTCTTCAACTGGTCGCGCAATTCCGCCGCCTTCTCGAACTCCAGATTTTTCGCGGCTTGCAGCATTTCTTTTTCCAGCCGCTTGATTTCTTTCGCCACTTCTTTCTCGCTCATCGCCAGATACTTGGCCTGGGTCTGCGCGATCTTCAGCGTCTTGCGTTCCGCATCCATGTCATACACGCCTTCGATGATGTCCTTGATGCGCTTGACTATGCCCTGCGGCGTAATGCCGTGTTCCTGGTTATACGCCAACTGCTTGTTGCACCTGCGTTCGGTCTCGCCAATGGCGCGGCGCATCGAATCGGTGATCTTGTCGGCATACAGGATCGCCTTGCCGTTGATGTGGCGCGCGGCGCGGCCTACGGTCTGGATCAGCGAGCGCTCGGAGCGCAGGAAGCCTTCCTTGTCGGCATCGAGTATCGCCACCAGCGACACCTCGGGAATGTCCAGCCCCTCGCGCAGCAGGTTGATGCCGACCAGCACGTCGAACATGCCGAGGCGCAGATCGCGGATGATTTCCACGCGCTCCACGGTTTCGATGTCGGAATGCAGGTAGCGCACCTTGATGCCGTGTTCGGAAAAATAATCGGTGAGGTCTTCCGCCATGCGTTTGGTCAGCGTGGTCACCAGCACTCGCTCACCGGCATTCACACGCTTGCTCACTTCTGACATCAAATCGTCCACCTGATGCGTGGCCGGGCGCACCTCGATCTGCGGGTCAACCAGGCCGGTCGGGCGCACCACCTG
>JAHFRC010000051.1 GCA_023259015.1 Nitrosomonadales bacterium
GTTTGTGACACAGTAAGACTAATCTCTACATGTTCAACTCCATTGCTTGCGGTGCAGCAGCGGCCAGCGCCCTTGAAATTATAGGTTTATCTGGAAAACTTGCCAGTGCTTGATTCCAATCATTGCGCATAGCGTTGCGCCAGCGCCACACGCTTGAGATACGCCTCGCGCGCAATCTGTACATCTTCGAGAAAATGCGGCAGCTCTTTCAGCAGCAGCGCCTGCGGGCCGTCCACCAGCGCCTTGGCGGGAGCGGGATGAAAATCCACCAGCACCATGTTGGCCCCTGCCAGCACACCCTGCACGGTGATGTGCATCACGTCGAGAATACCGTCCGGCGCGGCGGCGCGGGTGCCGACCGAGTGCGACGGGTCGATGCACACCGGCATGCGCGTCAGGCGCTTCACCACCGGCACATGCGCGAAATCCACGAAGTTGCGGTGTGGGTCGCCCATGTTGGTCTTCATGCCGCGCAGGCCGAACACGACATTGCGGTTGCCTTCGCTTGCCAGATATTCGGCGGCGTTGAGCGATTCATCCAGCGTGATGCCAAAGCCGCGCTTGAGCAGCACCGGAAATTCCTTTTGGCGCCCGACGATTTTGAGCAGTTCGAAGTTTTGCGTGTTGCGCGTACCGATCTGCAGCATCACACCGGTGGGGCTGCCGGTCTGCCGCAATGCCGCGCGGATTTCGTCGAGATGCGATTCATGGGTGATTTCCATCGCGATCACCTTCATGCCATACTTGCCCGCCAGATCGAACACATAAAGCAGGCAATTTTTGCCGTGCCCCTGGAAGGCATACGGGCTGGTGCGCGGCTTGTATGCGCCCATGCGCGTGCATACCTGGCCGTTGTTCCTGAGCGCCTTGAGCATCAGCTCCACATGCTCCGGGCAGTCCACCGCGCACAGCCCGGCGAACACATTGAGCGTGTCTTGCCCGAAACGCACGCCGTTGTAATCGAAATGCGCAGGCCGTGTATCATCCTTGTGCCGCCCGAGGATGCGGTATTCCTCCGACACGCGCACCACGCGCTCGACACAGGGCAAGTTCTGCATGTCTTCAATATCCAGCGCCTTGGTATTGCCGATGAGATATATCTCGGTCAGCGTCTGTTCGTCGCCATACTCGACATGCACGCGTGTTTTTATGCCGGGAAGATCGGCGAGACGCGCCGTCAGTTGCCGGTAGTCGGCGCCTTGCTGGTCGGTATTGGAAGTGAGGATCAGGATCATGGTGGCAGGCGGGGTTATTTACAGGAGAGAATCGCCCACTGCTGCGCCCATTGCGCCATCGGGTCGCGTGTGAAGCCGCTCTTGCCGAACAGTTGCCAGCGTCCGATGACGTAGCACAGCAGCACGTTAGCTTGCGCGCCCACGTCGATGCCTGCATCCAGGTCACTCTGTGTCACGGCGATGCGTAGGGCCTGCTTGAGCGTGGCTTCGATGCGGTCGAACAACTGGTTGATGCGCTGTTGCAGGCGCTCGTCTTCGTTGACCAGCGCATCGCCGATCAGCACACGCGTCATGCCGCGATTTTTTTGCGCGAAGCCGAGCAGCATGGCGAGTATGCCTTCAACCTGCTTCAGCCCGCCGCTTTCCTCGGCAGTAATCTTGTTCACCAGCCCGAACACGGTATGTTCGATGAATTCGATCAGCCCTTCATACATTTGCGCCTTGCTGGCAAAGTGGCGATATAGCGCAGCTTCGGAAATATCCAGCTTGGCGGCGAGCGCGGCGGTGGTGATCTTTTCGCCCTTAGGTTGTTCCAGCATTCCGGCAATGGTTTGCAGAATTTGCAGCTTGCGTTCACCCGGTTTTGCAGCCATGTTATCTCCCTAATCAAACCTGAAAAACATTCTCACCACAAAGTACACGAAGAATAACTGCGGGGTGCACAGAAGCTGATTTGCCTTGCCGATGATCGTATAAAAAATCTTCGTGTCCTTCGTGTGCTTCGTAGTTAATCTCTTGAAGTCCGTTAAATCAACTGCGATAACACTCGTGGCAACTCCATCACGTCCCTGATTTTCGCATCCACATACGCCGGGCTGCGCGGTGCGGCATCCACCCACACCGTCTTCATCCCCAGCCGTTTGGCTGCCTGCAAATTTTCCGCGCTATCTTCCACCATCACGCAGCGCGCAGGATTCAGGCGATGCTTGCGCAACAACCGCACGAAGCCTGACATCTGCGGCTTGGGGCGATAGTGCGCATGCTCAATGGCGAACACGTCGTCGAATAAATCATCCACGTGCAGCAGCTTCAGTACGGCGCGCGCGTAATGCTGCGGCGCATTGGAAAACACCAGTTTCCTGCCCGGCAATCTTTTCAGTACATGGCGCAAACGCGGCCTGTGCAGCACCATTTTTTGCAGTTCCGGAAACTGGTGTGTATGCCACAAAAAATGCTCCGGCTTTGTGCCGTGATGCCGCATCATGCCGCTCAGGGTCGCGCCGTAACGTTGCCAGTAATGCATGCGCAGATCGCCCGCCGCCTGCTCGTCCAGCCCCAGATGTTGTTGCAGGTAGGCCGTCATGCTGCGGTTGATGTGCGGAAAAATATGCGGCGTTGCGTTATGCAACGTGTTGTCCAGATCAAAAATCCAAAATTTCGTCGCCATACGTTGTTGCGCTCAAAAAATCTTGCTTACATATACCGCATATGCTGCGCTGCGATTTTTCTCGCGCGCCTAGTCTGGCTTATAAATTTTGAATTTTTACTTTCTTCGCCAACAGGCTCCGTTATTTACTTTTAATCAACGTGCCCACACCTTCGTCGGTCAATATCTCCAGCAGCAGCGCATGCTCCACCCGCCCATCGATGATATGCACCGATTTCACGCCGCCGCGTGCGGCGTCCAGCGCCGAGCTGATCTTGGGCAGCATGCCGCCGGACAGCGTGCCGTCCGCCACCAAATCCTCAATCTGCTTCGGCGTCAGACCGGTAAGCAGGTTGCCATCCTTGTCCAGCACGCCCGGTGTGTTGGTCAGCAGCACCAGTTTTTCCGCGTGCAGCACTTCGGCCAGCCTGCCCGCCACCACATCGGCGTTTATGTTCAGTGTCTCGCCATCCGGCGCCACACCGATGGGCGCGATGACCGGAATAAAGTCGCCGGAATCGAGGAAAGTAATGATGGAAGGATCAATCTTGCTGATCTCGCCCACCAAGCCGATATCCAGCATCTTGCCCGGCTCCTCATTGCTCTCCAGCAACATCTTTTCGGCGCGGATGAAAGCGCCATCCTGCCCGGTCAGCCCGACTGCCTTGCCGCCGTGCTTGTTGATCAGGTTGACGATATCCTTGTTGACCTTGCCCAGCACCATTTCGACCACGTCCATGGTCTCTTCGTCGGTGACGCGCATGCCTTGCACGAATTCGCCCTGCTTGCCGACTTTTTTCAGCAGGTCGTTGATCTGCGGCCCGCCGCCATGCACGATCACCGGGTTCATCCCCACCAGCTTGAGCAACACCACATCGCGCGCGAAACTTTCCTGCAACTGCGGGTCGGTCATGGCGTTGCCGCCGTATTTGACTACGATGGTCTTGTCGAAGAAGCGCTGGATATAAGGCATCGCCTCGGAAAGAGTGCGGGCTTTTTTTTCGGCGGCTGAAGGAGTAAGTGACATGGTTTATCCTTGGACGAAACTGGGAACGAAACTGCCGTGCATTCTACACCACTACAGGCAAAACGGACGGTGTGGGGAAAGTCTGCGCTTACTTGGCATCAGGCTGTATCAGCGGTGGTCTTGTACCGTTTGACCAGAATGCTGCTTGTAGCTGAGTTCCCGCCTTTTGACTTCGGCTACAACTTCCAGCTTGAGGATATTCTTGCCTGGCAACTCTACGGTTAAAGTCACGGGGACATGGTCTCCCTCATTCAATTCCTGCTTCAAGCCTACCATCATCAAAGCCACGCCATATTCGCCGAACACCACGGTGCGGCGGCGCGGCAGGCGCAGGCTGTCAACTTCACGCGCTTTCATCTTGGCTTTGCCGGCAGGAGATAGTAATTGTATTTTCACCGCTTCAGCCAGCGGGCTGCTCACCGCAATCAGCCTGGCCGGTTTGATACTGGTCAGATTCAACTGTAGTGATATGTTTTGCTGGCCCGGCACGCTTTCGCGCAGCCATGCATTTTCCACCAGCACATCGTTGGTTTCCGCCCATGCATTGCCAGCTATTGCAAGCACCACGGCACCCGCCAGTTTTTTCCACATCATGGCCACCCTGTCACCCTTGATTAATGTTCATGCTGGCTGTGATTTTCCATGGGCGCTTTCACCTCAGCGCTGGCTTTCACCATTTCCTTGCGCTTACCGGCAAACTGCACTGTCACGGTGAACGGCATTTTCTCGCCGGCCTTGAGCGGCTTTTTCAGGTTGAGCAGCATCACATGGTAACCACCTGCCTTCAGGTCAACCACCTTGTCCGCAGGCAACGTCAAGGATTCGACAGCATGCATTTTCATCACGCCGTTTTCATGCGTCATGCTGTGCATCTCCGCAGCATCGGCTACCGGGCTGGAAATCGCCACCAGTTGCGCCTCTTTCTTGCTGACAATGGAAAACTGCAATGCCGCACCCTGTTGCCCCGGCGCCGTAGCGCGCGTCCATGCATCACTCACTGTCACGTCTCCCGCCCATGCCTGCGCCGCACACAACAACGCGGCGATCGCGAATACATAACGCATTTGAATCTCCTTAATCTTCAGTCGCGCAAAAAGGCATCCTAGCATCAAGCCAACGCCCTTCCAAATTTTGCCATAGCTTGCAGGTCATTCAAAAAACCACCTCTGCTGGCTCATGTCCCGCAATATAAAACTTCCGTATCCCATTGTCGAAACGGAACAATCCACCCATCCAAGAACGCAAATATTAGTTGCCTGATGCTCTCATCTGAGAGTATAAAGCACAAAATGACTGTGGATACTACAACTGACAGTGACCTTAAGACGAGCGGATTAACTCTTCCCGCTTACGTCCTCCTGCGCCCGGAAGGCGTGTTTATCAAGCTTTCTCCCCCTCCCGCACAGGATATACTCAAGCTGTTCGTCGATCGCCTGTTTTCAAATGATGCGCGCTTTGCGGGGCTGGACTATGCTAATTTTATCAGCCTGCTTTACGATACCGATTTTGCGGCATCTCCCCTTGGGCGCGTCGCGGAAATTCGGATTGCCAGCAACATCGTGCGCTTCCCGCCGCAACGCAAGGAGTTATACAAGGGTGTAAACATAATCGGCAACGGCGAGCGCGCTGAGTACATGTTCGAACCGGTATCTATCGAGGTGATCACGGATGAACCGGTTTATGGACCTCCCAGCGATGACGGGGTAACACCTGTAACCGGATACAGGCGCAAAGTTGAGCAGCAGCCCACCAAGCTGGATTTCGATGAATTTGTCGCAGAAATGTGGCTCAAGGGAGTGCGTTCCGGCATTGCCGCCGATGCCGTGCGCGATGTCATTCAGCGCGGCATGTCAATACGCATGGATATTGCGTCCAAGCTCGACCCGACGGACAGCAGGGATGCCGAAATCAAGGAAGAGAGCGACTCCTTGCGCATGGACAATGCCCCCATGATTCTCCCCAACGGCAAGGCCGACCTGCGCCGGGCCAGGAACCGTTTTCCGCAAGTCGCAAAGGATACGCCGCTGTTGCGTAAAATCCCGCGTGTGCCGGGCAAGCCGGGCTATCTTGTAACCGGGGAGGCCATCGAGCCGCGCATTCCCGCAGATGTTGACCTGGAAAAACTGGCCGGTGATGGCACCCGCATAGACAACACCGCGAAGGGCGAATTGCTGGTGGCTGACATGGATGGCTTTCTCTGCTTTGATGAAAACTCAAGCGAGATCTCGATCACCACAAAGATCGAGAACAAGGGCGGAATCAGCGCCAAATCCACCGGCGACATCAGCCTTGACGTGGATGAATATGTGGAGCATGGCGAGGTTCAGGAGGGGCGCATCGTCGAGGGCAAGCACATGACCTTCTGCGCCGATGTATTCGGCTCTGTCATATCCAAGGGCGGCACCATCCAGCTTGAGCGCAATCTTTCCGGCGGGCATGCGCAGAGCATCGGCGGCGACATCATCATCAAGGGACGCGCCATTAACGCCAAAATTGAAGCGTGGGACAGCGAAGTTACGGCGGCATTTGCCGAAAGCTGCACGATCATCGGCAAGTCCGTTTCCATCGAGCGGGCAGTAAATTGCGAGATCATCGCCGGCGAGTTGCATCTGGGCATTGCGGAAGGTTGTGCGATTGCCGGAAGAAAAATCAGGATCAACACCTCGAATGTACGCAAACATCAGGAAACGATCATCACCGTATTGCTGCCGGATTTTTCCGACTTGGACCAGCAGATCACCCAGGCAAAAACCAACCTTGCTCAAGTTGACAATGCCATCCAGGCCAAGGCGCGGGAAATAACTGCGGCCCAATCCGACGCCGCTTTCGTCAGGTATCAAGCCATCGCGGCAAAGATCAGGGATGGCTCCATAAAACTAACTGAAGCGCAGCAATTTGAGTGGCAAAAGATAGTCCGGCAGTTCGCGCCGATAATGAAAGGTTCGGATGAATTAAACAACAAGCAGCAGGCACTGAAAAATGAAATTGAACGCCTGTCGCAGTTGCGCGCGAATTGTGGCGGGGATGAGTGCTGTGAAATTAAAGAGGTGTTGGGAGATACGGTAGTAAGGAAATTGAGTTCCAGTTTGGGCATATTGGCATACCGCGACCTGCCGGGGCATGAGCTCAAGGAAAAATTGCAACATCCCGGAGCCCCGCAAGAGCGTATTTTTTCGAAAGCCCATGGCAGTCTTGAATGGTGTTTCCAAATCCCGGAGCATTCTGCGGCGCCAGCCAGATAATCCGCCAATTCACGCGGCCCCTGCAGGAGCATAGCCTTCCAGGCCTGACCACCGCCGCACCGGTTGTTGCCGAGAAATTTTATCGCAGTAAAAAGCGCCAGGCAGACAAGACAAGCAACCAGCATTTAGGGAAGGGGGCCCAAAGGAAATCACCCTGTCATCTGCCTGGCAGGATGCAATGTAAGCCAATTTTTCCTGCTTGGGAATGTGACATATTGTCGCACCCGCCGGCACCGTCAAACCTGTAAAATTCAGCAGTAAGGAATTTAAATTTCTTACTTGAACCACGAAGAACACGAAGGCCACGAAAAAAGTAAAGAGTTACTTCATAAATTGGATTCACCTTGCTAGTGATTGTCAAATATCATGCGGCCTTATGAACAATCTTCGTGATCTCTGCGCCCTTCGTGGTGAAGCGATTTTTTTGGATGAATTACTCCATTCTTTCTACACAAACCGGGCATAGCCATTTGCGCCGTCTCGTGCTGCTGCGCACCGCAGCCGTTGTGGCCCAGTGCGCCGCGCTTGCGCTGGCGTACCGCATCCTTGCGATGAAGCTGGAATGGCTTCCCATGCTCACCACTGCTGCCGTGCTGGCGGTGCTGAACCTGCTCACCTGGTGGCGCTTGCGCGCCGATTATCCGGTTTCCAACCCCGAGTTGTTTGTACAGTTGTGCGCCGACGTGCTGGCGCTGTCTATACTGCTCTACTACAGCGGCGGCTCGACCAATCCATTCATTTCGCTGTTCCTGCTGCCGCTGGTGATCGCCGCGACTGCGCTGCCGCAAAGCTACACCTGGGCGATGGCGGGTGTCACCACCGGCTGTTATACCCTGCTGATGAAATTCTACGTGCCGCTGCCGCCGGATGGCGCGCACGAGGGGCATGCGCAGCATGCGGCGGCGCAGGGCGACGCCTTCAACATGCATGTCATCGGCATGTGGCTGGGCTTCGTCATCAGCGCGGTGGTGGTGGCGTATTTTGTGGTGAAGATGGCGCAGGCGGTGCGCAACCGTGACGAGACGCTGTCCAAGGTGCGCGAGGAAACATTGCGCAACGAACGCATCGTGGCGCTCGGCACGCAAGCGGCGGGAGCCGCCCACGAACTGGGCACGCCGCTTTCCACCCTTTCGGTCATCATCGGCGAACTGAAGCGCGACAATGCCGTACTGCCTGAATGGCGCGGCAATCTTGCCATCCTCAACGATCAGGTGCAGCTATGCAAACGCATTCTCGGCAAGCTGCTTGCCAATGCGCAGGACACCGTTACGCAAGCAGCGCTACCGCAGCCGCTGGAACAGTTCCTGACCACCATACTGAATGAATGGCAATTGCTGCGCCCCGCCGTACATTATCGTTACCACACATCCGGCGCGCAACCGGCGCCGCAATTGCACATGGATCAGGCGTTGCGTGCCGCGCTACTGAATTTGCTCAACAACGCCGCCGATGCTTCGCCGGATGAAATCGACATCCATGCGCATTGGGATGCCGATTGTTTTACACTGACCATCCACGACCACGGACAGGGGCTCACGCCGGAAGCTGCCGCCCGCGCCGGTTCGGCGTTTTTTACCACCAAGGAAGAAGGACGCGGGCTGGGGCTGTTCCTCGCCAATGCCACGGTCGAGCGCCTGGGCGGCAAGGTGCGCCTGTTCAACCGCGAGGGCGGCGGCGCGACCACCGAAGTCATCCTGCCATTGCAGCCCCGCACGGCATGAATACTTCCTTTAATGAACAAGCCTCTTTGTTGCTGGTGGATGACGATCCCACCTTCTGCCAGGTGTTGTGCCACGCGCTGGAAAAACGCGGCTTCACTGTGACCGTGGCGCACAGCGTGGAGCAGGCGCTGCCGTTGGTGCTGTCCAATCCGCCGGAATATGCGGTAGTAGACCTGAAGATGGGCGGCGCGTCCGGACTGACGCTCGTCCAGTCCTTGCATGAGATTGACCCGGCCACGCGCATCGTGGTACTGACCGGCTATGCCAGCATCGCCACGGCCGTGGAGGCCGTCAAGCTGGGCGCCACGCAATACCTGTCAAAGCCGGCAAATGCCGACGAGATCGTGGCGGCTTTCGGCCACCTTGCCAGAGCCGATACCCCGCTCAATGCACAACCGCCATCGGTGGAACGGCTGGAATGGGAACATATCCAGCGCGTGTTGCAGGAGCACCAAGGCAATATCTCTGCCACCGCGCGTGCGCTCAACATGCATCGCCGCACCCTGCAACGCAAGCTGTCCAAGCGGCCAGTCACGGAAATCTAGAGAGATAACAAACATCCCTGCCAGCGATTTGGTTAAAATGGCTAAACTTACCGGGAGAGTAAACATGAATGCCAGCAACATGTCCGAAAAACCCAGAGGAACACCTGCAAAATCCGCCGGCGCGCAAATGGATATTACACAGGCAATCAACAGGCTTGATGCGCTTCCCGCCATGCCGGTCATTGCGCAAAAGTTGCTGGCGCTCCAGATGGGTTCCGAGGTAAGCGAAAAAATGCTGCTGATGCTGATCGAGCAGGATCCGCAAATTTCGGCAAAAATCATTGGCATGGCCAATTCAGCGATGGTCGCGCCCACGCGCCAGGTGGTATCGGTAAGAGGCGCCGCGATGCTGCTGGGCATTACCCGCGTCTACTCGGTCTCCATCGGTATCGCCATCATGTCCTTGATGAACAAAATCAACCCCAGGTGGTTCAGCATGCAGGATCTCTGGTCGCACAGCTTTGGCATCGCCTTCGCCATGACTGGCATCGCCCGTTTTATGCCATCCCAGAGCCGGCCAAAGGAGGATCAAATTCTTCTCGCAGGCCTGTTGCACGATATCGGTTATCTGGCACTCGCTTTCCTCGATCCGCAACGCAGCGATGAATTGCACGGATGCCTTGCGGCGGAACCTGAGCGTCCGGCGCTGGCCATTGAAAAAGAAATGCTGGAAATAAGCCATGACGAGTTGGGCGCGAAACTGGCCCGCCACTGGAATTTACCGGATGAAATCATTGCCGCGTTGCGCTATCACCATACGCCGGACGAAGCCAAAACGGCAGCGGCAGAAGGGCAAACACTGGCGCGCATGATCAATATCGTGGAGAAGCTGCTGACTTCTTTTAGTTTTGTCGAGTATGTAACCCCCGGCGTCAGCGATAGTGAATGGGAAACGCTTGGCATAGACCCGGCCATGGCCGAAAAAATTAATGAGAAGGTAGCCGAGCAGGCGGAACACGCCTTGCAGTTCACCAGAACGTTTGCCTGACTCTCCGGTAGCCCATGCACGCAACTACCATTGTCACTTGCGCATCTTTCCAGCCGCAATTCATGAGGTTCGCGCTGCCATTTTTTACCGCCTTGCTGCTATCTTCGGCTGCCTTGGCCCAGGCACAACAATCCGGCCTGCCGCCTGCGCCGGCCCTGGCTACAAAATCCTATCTTCTGTATGACTATACCAGCAACCAGATGCTGGTCGATGAAAACGGAAACGAGCGCGTCGAGCCGGCTTCGCTGACCAAGCTGATGACGGCCTACCTGACTTTTGCCGCGCTCAAACAAAACAAACTTTCGCCGGCGCAAGCTGTAACCCCGCCGGTGGAAGCCTTGCGCACACAAGGTGAAGAGCCGCGCATGTTTCTCGACAAAAACAAGCCGGTAACCATAATGGAGTTGCTGCACGGCCTGATCGTCCAGTCCGGCAACGATGCAGCGCGCGTGCTGGCAATCACCATCGCCGGCAGCGAAGAAAGTTTTGCCGAACTGATGAACAAGGAAGCGTTGCGGCTGGGCATGAAGGATACTCACTTCATCAATGCCACCGGCCTGCCGCATCCGCAGCACTACACCAGCGCCCATGATCTGGTGCTGCTCGCCGCCGCCATCGTGCGCGATTTTCCCGAACACTACCCCATCTATGCGCTACGCGAATACCAGTACAACAAAATAAAGCAGACCAACCGCAACGGCCTGTTGTGGATAGACCCCTATGTGGACGGCATGAAAACGGGATACGGCGAAAGCGCCGGATTCTGCCTGGTGGCCTCGGCCAAGCGCGGCAACCGCCGCCTGATATCGGTCGTGATGGGCGCCGCTTCAGAAAACCTGCGCGCTACGGAAAGCCAGAAATTATTGAACTACGGCTTCCAGAATTTCGAAGCTGTTCGCCTGTACCAGAAGAGCCAGCCGGTAACCAGCTTGCGCCTGTGGAAAGGGACGGAAAACAGGATTGAGGCTGGTTTCCACAACGATATATTCCTATCCATCCCTGCAGGACAACTGGCGCAATTGAAAGCTACAGTGGAAACCTGGCAGCCGCTGGTCGCGCCGATAGAGCGCGGGCAAAAAATCGGCATGATGAAGCTTGCGCTTGGCGGCAAACCGTATGCCGAATTCCCGCTGGTGGCGCTGGATACGGTGCCGCTGGCCAATGTGTTCTCGCGTGGATGGGATAATATCCGCCTGCTTTTCCAATAAACCTGAAAAAATCATTTCACCACGAAGGACACGAAAATCACGAAAGTTTTTCAAATAGTCGCGTAAAGTAACCTCTTGCTCTTCTTCGCGCACTTCGTACTCTTCGTGGTTCAATTGCGGTTTAAGGATAAAGGATCATGTCATGACAGTCTATTTAAACGGGCAATTCATGCCCATCGAAGAAGCCCGGATTCCCGTGCTGGATCGCGGCTTCATTTTCGGCGACGGGGTATATGAAGTAATCCCGGTGTATTCGCGCCGCGCCTTCCGCCTCGCGGAACACTTGAGGCGGCTGCAACACAGCCTCGACGGCATCAGGCTCGCCAACCCGTATAACGACGGCGAATGGACGAATCTCATCAATGAGCTCATCGCGCGCAACACAAGCGAAGACCAATACCTTTACCTGCACATCACGCGCGGCGTGGCCAGGCGCGACCATGCTTTTCCCAAGCCGCCGGTAACACCTACCATCTTCATGATGAGCAGCCCCTTGCCTGCGCCGCCCCCGGAACTGCTGCAAAGCGGCATCGCCTGCATCACCGCGCCGGATAACCGCTGGTTGCGCTGCGACATCAAATCCATCGCGCTGCTGCCCAACGTACTGCTGCGCCAGATGGCTGTGGATGCAGGTTGCGCGGAAACCATCCTGATCCGCCCGGAATCCGTCACAGGAGGCGGCTTCATGACCGAGGGCGCCGCCAGCAACATTTTCGTGGTAAAAAACGGCATGCTGCTCGCCCCGCCGAAAGACAATCTGATGCTGCCCGGCATTACTTACGACGTGGTGCTGGAACTCGCCGCAGCCAATGGCATTCCACACGAGGTGCGCAAAATTGCTGCCAGAGAAGTGTTCGATGCGGACGAATTGCTGCTCACCTCTTCCACCAAGGAAATACTCGCCATCACCACGCTGGACGGCAAGCCGGTAGGCGACGGCAAACCCGGCGCGATATTCGCCAAACTGCACCGGCTATACCAGAATTTCAAACGCGACGTGATGAGAGCCTAGCATTGGCCCATTGAAATGACGCCGCAGAATTCCATCATCGATTATCCATGCGACTTCCCGATCAAGGTGCTCGGGCAATCGCAACAGGGCTTCGCGCAAGCGGTAATGGAAGTGGTGCTGCGCCACGATCCCGGTTTCAAAGCCGGCACGATTGAGATGCGCAGCAGCAGCAAGGCGCGCTATATCAGCCTCACCTGC
This sequence comes from Nitrosomonadales bacterium, assembly GCA_023259015.1. Taxonomy (GTDB): domain Bacteria; phylum Pseudomonadota; class Gammaproteobacteria; order Burkholderiales; family Gallionellaceae; genus CAITJF01. The sequence continues at coordinate 12,543 of JAHFRC010000051.1, forward strand.
ACCATTCGCGCCACCTCGCGCGAACAGCTCGACGCGCTATATCAGGAACTGTGCGACCACCCGCAGGTTGTGATGGTGCTTTGATTGCATATTGAAACAGCACCGCTGGTGAAGCACTTGGGGCTGGTCGACTACCAACCCACTTGGCAGGCGATGAAAGACTTCACCGCCGCGCGCACTGCCGACACGCGCGACGAAATCTGGTTGCTGCAACACCCGCCGGTTTACACGCAAGGGCTGGCAGGCAAGCCGGAGCATCTGCTGCGCGCCAATGATATCCCGGTAGTGAAGATTGATCGTGGCGGCCAGATCACCTACCATGGCCCCGGCCAGGTCGTCGCCTACCTGCTGCTCGACATGCGCCGCTGGAAAATCAACGTGCGCGCACTGGTGCGGCTGATGGAACAGGCCGTGATAGACTTGCTCGCACAGCATGGCGTGACGGCCAAGGGGCGCGAGGATGCGCCCGGCGTGTATGTGGGCGATGCAAAAATCGCCGCGCTTGGCCTGAAAATAAAAAAGGGTTGCTGCTATCACGGGTTGGCGCTGAACGTGGATATGGATATCACCCCATTCGATTACATCAACCCCTGCGGCTATGCCGGGCTGCATGTGACCCAAGCGCGCGATGCCGGCATCAGCACGCCGCTGGCCGAATTGGAACAACAACTCGCGCAGAATTTGATTGCACTATTGCAGCAACACCGGGAACAAGGATAGCCATGCCGCTAAGCTGGAATGAAATCCGTAGCCGCGCGCTGGAATTTTCCAAGCGCTGGGAAAATGAAACTTCGGAAGACGCCGAAGCCAAGCCGTTCTGGACGGAATTCTTCGGCGTCTTCGGTATAGACCGCAAGCGCGTCGCCAGCTTTGAGGAGCCGGTCAAAAAGCTCGGCGACAAGCAAGGCTA